>CAMNEA010000112.1 GCA_946536145.1 uncultured Butyrivibrio sp. | reverse complement strand
TTTTTAAAGAGATAATGCCTTCATCATCTTCAATAGTCTTCAGCCACTATCCAAACTTTCATCTTTTCCCGACCTTCAAGTATAAATGCGAACATTTTAGGAAATAAAAAAGCCCAGTCCGATGACTGGGCTAAATATGTAAAGCGCACGTCTAAATGGGACTATGCGCTAATCGAGGTAGGGCACCCTTTGTCAAATATTCAAATAAGTATTTGTTGTATTAGTCTTTCTAATCTTCATGATGTTGGGGTCAAAAGCCTCCCCTGAAACTAAAACTATAGTTGCGAATCCCTAATGGGATTTACATATATCTGTTCCTTGAAAAGTTAATACAAACCGCATAAACACTGGGCTTCGAGACCGAAACATGGTACAATATAAGTATCAAATCCATGAGGTACAGGTCATGTCATTTCGCACAAATGATTCCCAGCAGATTTCAATGTTTGATAGTTTTAACCTCTTGACTGAAAGAGAGCAGAAAGCTCTGGTCAAGTCATGGGCAAAGGTATTTGCAGAAGAGATATTTCCTACAATAGATGAGGAACGCTTCTCTGTACTCTATTCTGCAGATAAGGCATCAAGACCAAATACCCCGGTAAACATCATCATTGGAGCACTTATCCTGAAAGAACTTCTTAATCTATCAGATGATGAGGTTGTTGAAAATCTCATGCTGGATTTCCGCTTCCGTTATGCTCTGCATACTACAAGCTTTGATGAGCAGCCTCTAAGTGATAAAAGTCTCTCTAGATTCCGTCAGCGTTGCTATGACTATGAAATGCTAACCGGAATTGACCTTTACCATGGATGTGTAACTGAACTTGCAGAAAAAACTGCAAAGCTCATGGGCCTGGATGGAAGAATCCGTCGCATGGACTCTCTTATGGTCGAGGCCAACATCCGAAAGCTCAGCCGCATGGAACTTTTGTACAGGTGTGTATCAAAGATGGTTCTCTACCTAAACAAAAATGGCATGAAGGACAGGATATTCCCTATGGAGCATTACTGCGATCCGGATGATTTTAACCGCTTCATTTACCATAGCCGCAGCACTGATACCGATGACAGGATTGTCATCCTTCTCAGAGATGCAGATACCCTTCTTGAGAAGTGCCAGGATCTTGAAGATGTTACTGAGTATCAGCTTCTTGTTAGATGCATATCTGAGCAAACAGTGGTTGAAGATGACCATCGCAGGCTTAAAACAAAGGCTGATGGTGCCATGAGTTCAGGCATCATGCAGTCTCCTGTGGATCCGGACGCAACATTTAGAGAAAAAGCAGGAAAGGAACATCGCGGATATACTGCCAACATCGAAGAGACTGTAGGGCAGAACGGATCAGTGGTAACTGATTATCAGTTTGCGCAGAACAATGTCAGTGACAGCGCCATGCTAAAAGACCATCTTGAAAAAATGGACGAGCAATCTGAGGAAACTATACTGATTGCTGATGGCGCATACAGCGGAACTGATAATGCCGATCTTGCATCCTCAAAAAACGTGAAGCTTATCACTACTGATCTTGCCGGCAAGGATGTTGATGTTGTAATGGGCGCCTTCGAATTTAACGAAGACGGCACTGAGGTGCTGTCCTGTCCAGCAGGGAATAAGCCAAAATCCTGCACATATATAAAGCAGACAGGTGTGTGCCAGGCTTCATTTGCAAAGGATGTCTGTGAGCATTGTCCATATAGGATCCATTGCCACCCCAAGACCTATAAACGTGTATGTAAGGTCAAGGTATCAAAGAAAATGCGCGAACGTGCTCGTATAAAGGCAAACATGAACACCGAGGAATTCAAGAATTATGGCAGGCTCCGTAATGGTGCCGAGACAGTTCCGTCAATTCTGAAAAACATCTATGGTGTGAACAAGATGCGAGTTCACGGAAAGCTCCGGTGCAAGTTTTTCTTTGGGTGCAAAATAGCAGCATTGAATTTCAGAAAACTCTTCCGATACCGGATGGGTCTGGGACATTATGCCCCAAATCCGGTACTTGCCGGATGATATACAGTGAATATCCCTGTCATATCCACCTTTTGAGAGAAAAACAGTCAAGTTTTACGTCAAAAATCGGTTTGTATGAATTTTTCAAGGAGCAGATACATTTATGTGAAAGGGCTTTTGACCCTTACATCATTTCATATAAAGTTTCATTTTCTTCTCTTACCGTAAGGAAAATATAATCGTAGATATCATCATCTTTTACAGCGTCAATTATTCTTACATTCGCGACCTTAACAGTGTCTTTATCACAGTATCTCAGACCATTTTCGCAAAGTTCTTCAAGCCTTTTTCCTCTGGCATATACATTCACATCTGTGTTTTTATTTTTCGAGAACAAAACCGCATATAACGAGCCGATGACTCCCGCACCGTATATCAGTATTTTCAAATTGTCACCTCCGTATTACGCTTCCAGCTTTGGAAGATATTCCCTTAACAGTTCGGTGCTTTTCCTTGGATAAGGTTCATTTGTACCGTGCCAGAATACAACCTGACCAGTGTATTGTCTGATACCTTCCGGAATATCACCATGATCATTCCCATATCTTTTTATTTTTCGGTATAATGCTCATCCCAAAAAACAGGAATCTATATCACAGAACCATCAGCAATGTTCCGGCTCCAATCAGGATACACCCTATCACT
>CAMNEA010000111.1 GCA_946536145.1 uncultured Butyrivibrio sp. | reverse complement strand
GTTTTCAGTTTTATGAAGGAAAAGGCTATAGTGAAGATTTCACTGACCACATGGGCAGGGTCATCAGGGAGATGGAGGCAGATCCAGCGCAGATGATTCAGCTGAAGGTTGAGACGGATATTGTCTGCGAGAACTGCCCTAATAATGAGGCAGGAGAATGCACTACGGCTGATAAGGTTACTGTTTGAGGAGATTTGGTTTGGATGGGATGAAATATCTAAAATGTCTTAATCTGATACCGCTTATTATGTTCTTCATAGTAGATAAACTGAGAGGAACATTGATCAGCAGGTATTTACTGATAATAATTGTTGTGCTTGGAGTTATGAATATGTTGCTTGCAAAAGGCATGAAAGAGTATCTTTTTGCTTCGTTGATGCTTGTTGCATCAACAGTAGTAGGAATGATTCTTTACACATATTATTACTACTACTTTGTCAGCGCTAATTCTGAGGCTCCGATTTTTGGTGCGGCTCTCATGATGGTTTACGGCTTTATAGCTTTTGCTGTTGCCGCAGTTGGAACTGTTGTGGTGGTAATAAAAGAGAGAATGGCTGAGAAAAAGAGACAATGAGGCGAAAAGAGATTGTTATCGTAGCGATGCTAGTGTTTGCCCTTGTGATAGCAGGCTGCGGAGCAAAAAACGAATCGGGTGTGACAATTATCGGTGGTGCGGATGGACCAACATCTGTTTTTCTTGCTTCGAAGAATGACAAGAATAGTTACACACAGATTGATCAGGAAACAGCGAAGCTGATGATAGATATTGAAGATGGCCATGTGATCGTGGATGTCAGGCGACAGGATGAGTTTGATGAAGGGCATATTCCTGGAGCTATATGCATTCCAAACGAGAGCATAATTGATACGCAGCTTGAAGAATTACCGGATCTGAATCAGATTATTCTTGTTTACTGCAGAAGCGGAAGACGTAGTAAGGAAGCTTCGCAGAAATTATTTGATATTACTATTATCGGAATACCTTTCGGTAAGCAGTTCTTCAAGATTGCAAGAGTAGCTCTTTTACCATTTGGAGCAAGGGTTGTGAGAGTACATTACTAAGAACGGAGCGAAGAAGTAGATGTTTTTTATCATGGGAATTACAGATGGCAGGAAGGATTTTGAGTTCAATCAGCTGATAACCTGCGCAATCTGCGGAAAATATGGGCGCTTTAACGTGTTCATGACATATACAGTGCTGTCTCTTTTCTTTATACCTACATTAAAGTGGAATAAGCATTACTATGTGCAGACCAGCTGTTGCGGAACAGTTTACGAGCTTGATCCGGAGATTGGCAAGATGATCTCAAGGGGCGAGGAAGTTGAGATTCTGCCAAGCCATCTGACACAGGTAAGCGGCGGAAGAGGATTTACGACCGGTTATAAGAGATGCAGACAGTGTGGATACGAGACAACAGAGGACTTTGATTTTTGTCCTAAGTGCGGAACGAGGTTTTGATCATTGTTGGATGAAGTAAGCAGCTTACCCATTCAGGGGGTGAGCATTAACTGGGATAAAATAGATAGTCGTAGTTATCTGCGCGGGATTGAGGCCATAAAGGACTTGGATTACCTCGCCTTTAACAAGAACATAACCATATTTGTTGGTGAAAATGGCAGCGGCAAGTCCACAATGCTTGAAGCTATTGCAGTCAGCTATGGCTTTAATCCGGAAGGTGGTACAAAGAATTACAACTTCTCTACATATGACTCTCACTCAGAGCTTTGTGATGCCATAAGGCTCTCGAGAGGTTTCAAGAAGCCTGGATGGGGATATTTCTTAAGAGCAGAGAGCTTTTATAATGTGGCTACCGCTGAAGAAATGTATAGCAGAGAAGATCCAAGAGGCATAAGGGAACAGTTTCATGAACATTCTCATGGTGAGAGTTTTCTTCAGATGGCTCAATCAAACTTCAGAGGACATGGACTGTATCTTTTGGACGAGCCGGAGGCAGCGTTGTCTCCCCAGAGACAGCTGACTCTTTTATTGGAGATTGTTAACTGTGCAAAAGAGGATGCGCAGTTCATCATGGTCACTCATTCGCCGATTCTCCTGGGGATTCCGGGAGCTGAGATTCTGAGCTTTGACAATGGACAAATTCATCCGATTGATTATGAGGATACTGACAGCTACCAGATAACAAAAATGTTTATCGAGAATAAGGAGCAGCTGCTTAAGCGGCTTTTGGAAAAGTGAAATGATAAAGCGATTTAAAGAGGTCAGTGGCCTTTATATAGAAAAAATCTACGGCCAGGACAGGTTGGCGTTTGCAATGTCGGATACGTCTGATCTGTATGATCTGGTTGAATATGCCCAGCGTGGCGGATATCAGGGTTCTGTGATAAAGTTCTATGACTTTGAGAATGGAAATGTATACACTCCTTTTGAGAAAAAGAGAAACGTGATTTACTCAAAGCCTGCGTACGTTGATGGCTTTTATTATTTTCTGCAGGCGGATTATGGGCAGGGAAAAGTAACGCTGTATAAGTATCTGCCGCAAGATGTGCTTGAGACTGTGGCTGAGTTTGGCACTGATGAAGTGGATTTATACAATCTGCAGATTGTCGGTGAGAAGGTACATGTCATCAGTCAGAATGGCGAGGAGTTCAAGTGTTACTATCCCGAGAAAATCTCTTTTCCCTTAGAAGGTTCTGAGACTGTGGAGATTGTGACAGATGACCGGGTCTATATTGAGAAGTGGATCGAAGAAGGCTGGGATGAGGAGAATAACTGTGCTACTGACGAGTATAAGTATTATGACAAGGTGCTCATAAAAGATCATGCCGGTAACACGTTATCAGAAGAAGTAGGTTCAATATATCAGGCTTCAGACGG
>CAMNEA010000110.1 GCA_946536145.1 uncultured Butyrivibrio sp. | reverse complement strand
ACTGCATAGGCTTCCTGGTCCGCCTTGATCTTAGCATTCTCGGCTTCCAGAGCTGTATACTCTTTGTTTTTCTTCTCCAGTTCGATTTTTCCAAGCATCTCTTCATTGTCGATCTCCATTTTCTTTGTTGCTGCTTTTTCTCTAAGTTCCAGTTCTTTTTCCTGTTTCTCTGTATCAAGTGCAAGATTGGCTTTAAGTGCTCTGAGCCTCATAGCCTGCTCTTTTTCCTGCTTCTCATTGTTCATGGTAAGCTCTGCCTGAAGAGCCTTGAGCTTCATTGCCTGCTCTCTTTCCTGCTCTTCTTTCTTCATATCCAGCTCACACTGCTGAACATATTTCTTCATCTCCTGCTCTTTTTCTTCCTTCTCGCGTTCCTTCTCTGCAACCTTGATCTCGGTGTTGATCTCATTTTCCTTGATGATACGCTCTTGCTCGATGGCTGCATTTCTTCTCATGTAGATCGCATCGTCCTGTTCCTTAAGGATTTCCTCTCTGGCTGCTGCTTCAAGAGCTTTTCTTGTCTCAGCGTTCGGATTGATGCCAAGGATATTAACTCCCACGATGCTGACACCAAGCTTAGTAATAGATTCATCAGCTTCAAGCTTATCCACGATCACCTTGGCCATCTCATCGGCACATCTTATCACGGTCCTTACATCTTTCCTGCTGACTTCCCTGATGATGATCGCCTTAATGATGTTGTTGATCCTCTTTTCGAGAAGTGCCATTGTAACAGCTATCTTCTCATATACCGCAGCTCCCTTGTTGTAAGAGAAGTCCAGCATCTGTGTTGCCTTCTCGTAATCCGTGAGCATGTATGTCGTAACACCCTGTACACATACTCTCTGGTAATCACTGGTAACCAGGTCATCAAATGCAAACGCTCCGTCAAAGGCGGTAGAAGGTGCTACCATAATATTCGTTGTCAGCTCGTTGTAAAAAAGTGAAAGACCAAGTCCCTGTTTCACTATCTTTCCGTTCTTAACCACCATTACATAATCATTTGGACTAAACTTTTTAAATTTCATATCCTGCCCCTCCTTAATTTATAGGTTTTATTAGTAGCGATTTGCTACTATTTATTTCTTGATTACATATTAGTAGCAATTTGCTACTTTGTCAACAGGCAAAATAAAAAAACCTCGAAAAATTTCTTTTCCAAGGTTTTCATTTGCTATTCTTATCCAATATATCTGTACTCTGCAGACATCTTATTGCTGGTCTTAGACTTTATCTTTTCCCCTGTGGCCTCGATCTTGGGCGCTACCAGTGCCCTGAAATTGGTCTTATAGAGCTTCTTGCCAAGGACCAGTTCGTACAGAGCCTGAAGATCGGGAAGAGTAAAGGTTTCCCCCGCCATGTTAAAGGCAAGGTCTGAGTTTTCAAAGAATGTCCTGAGCTTCATTATGGATTCAATAATGATCTCCACATGGTCAAAGGCAAGCTTCTCGCCCTTACCTTTTGTGTCTGCCACCCTGTTTTCATACTCTATCCGGCCGTTCTTAAATCTCTTTATGCTGACGGGATAAACAATTTCAGCTCCGGACTCATCGTTATAAAGGCGTATCTTATCATCCTCAAACTCAAGGTCAAACCACTCTCCTGTGGTCTTTATCTCTGACACATCGCCGACAAGAGCAAGGTATGCGATACTCATAACCCAGGTTCTCGGGTCTCGCCCGGGCCTTGTGAAGGTATAAATCTGGTCCAGATACACATCCTTGATTTCGGCTTCTTCGCAGAGCTTCCTTGCTGCAGCCTGATAAGCCGTCTCGTCCTTTTTGATAAATCCTCCGGGCAGAGCATAGAAGCCAAGATAGGGGTGTTCATCTCTTTTTATCAAAAGAGCCTTCAAATGGGCGAAAGACTCGTCCACACCAAGGACGAGAATATCCGTCGTAACTGAAGGCTTGTCATACACCGTATCCGTGTACTTTTCCAAAAACTCTTTTTCAGTTAATCCGTTTAAGTCTCTGCGCTCTGTCATGTGAGCCACCTTTTGTCATGCATTCATTGCCTGCTCAATTGCGTAGGAGAGCTGATCCGGACAGGATGTTGGCTTAAAGCCGCACTTTATTCCGCGGAGCTTTTTAATAGCATCCTCAGCCTTCATGCCTTCAACCAGTCTTGATACTCCCTGAAGGTTTCCGTTACAGCCGCCTGTAAACTTGACCGACTTAATTATATCTCCGTCAACCTCAATATCTATCTGGGTTGAGCATGTTCCTCTTGTCTTGTATATCATGATATTACCTCTATTACTGAATTTCTTCGTTTATTATCTTAACGATTGTGTTGGTGGCGCTGTGAAGATTACTCTTGCTCATGGCCTCAACATATTTCTCTCTGTCGTTGTAGAGCTCTTCTATTGTCTCAACAAGAATGTCCTCATCAAGGTCGTCATTGTCGATGACCATAGAGAATCCCTGCTGTTCAAAGCTCCTTGCGTTGAGCATCTGATCGCCTCTGCTGGATTTGGTTGAGAGTGGTATCAGAATGTTGGGCTTTTTCAGAGCCAGCAGTTCGCAGATTGAGTTTGCGCCTGCTCTTGATACAACTATGTCAGCCATTGCAAAGATATCTTTAAGCTCATTCTTGACGTACTCAAACTGCTTGTATCCCGGTACTGTGAGCTTGAGGTTGTCCATCTTCTCTTTTCCGCAAATATGCACTACGTTGAAGTTGGGAAGAAGCCTTGGAAGTGCATATCTTACTGTCTCGTTGACAGACTGCGCACCGAGAGATCCTCCGATAACCATAAGGACCGGCTTGTCATCTGTAAAGCCGCACAGCTCTTTTCCTGCCTGCTTAGATCCCATGCCGAGCTCTTCTCTTATAGGTGTTCCTGTAAGAACCGCTTTATCAGCGGGAAGAAGTCTCATGGTCTCAGGGAAATTACAGCAGATCTTGCTTGCTCCCGACATACTGAGTCTGTTGGCAAGTCCGGGAGTCATATCTGATTCGTGGACAATATATGGAATCTTAAGAAGGCCTGCAGCCCTTACTACGGGCACGCTGACATATCCGCCCTTTGAAAAGACAATGTCAGGCTGGATCTTCTTAAGAA
>CAMNEA010000109.1 GCA_946536145.1 uncultured Butyrivibrio sp. | reverse complement strand
TTTTATTCAATAGGAAATTCCTTCGGATTTCCTATTGAATAAAAAGCGCTCCGCTTATGTAAATAAATCTTATACCCACCGATAAGTACCATGTCTTATACAAAAGAGCCCTGTGTGTGGATAATAGATATTGTAAATTGAAGTCACAGATTCAAAAGGAAGGCTTGTATGAAACAGGTTTTGGCATTTGGAGATTCCAACACATGGGGGCTTGTACCCGGATCACATCCTAAAAAGCGCTATCCCTGGGGAGTGAGATGGACAAGTCTTTTGCAGGAAAAAAGAAGTGACATAAGGGTTGCGGAGGAAGGGCTCTGCGGGAGAACTACAGTCTTTGAGGACGGCCTTAGGCCAGGCAGGAAAGGTGTAAAATCACTTGAACCGCTGCTTGAGAGTCAGTATCCGATCGACGGGGTCATACTGATGCTGGGAACGAATGACTGCAAGACATTCTACAATGCATCTGCCTATGTTATAGGTAAAGGGATCGAGCGGTGTATCGACATACTTGAAAAGTATGTGGCGCCTGAAAAAATCCTTCTGATATCGCCCATACAACTTGGCAGCGATGTATGGAAACCGGAGAAGGATCCTGAGTTTGGGGATAAGTCAATCGCAACCAGCATGGAGCTTAAGAGAGTTTACGAGAGCATCGCCGCCAGAAGGGGAACGGCATTCCTGGCAGCTTCTGACTATGTCACTGCAAGTCCTGTTGATGACGAGCACATGGACGACGAGGGTCACAGAATTTTTGCCGATGTTGTCGGCAATGAGCTTGACAGGATCATTGGAGGAGAATGAAGAAAACAGAAAAGGGAAGATGGGTATGTCAGACGAATTTAGGAAGAACAGTCAGAGTGATCAGACCGAGAATGGGATATGGGCAGATATACGGAAAAAGACCGGTGAAGTAAAATACGGCTCAGTAACAATAACGCTGCACGATGGCAGGATCGTGCAGGTGGAAACCAATACAAAGACGAGGTACTGATCAGCATGGCAAGAAGTATAGAAGAACTTGCAGCCGGACATTTCCTTAGCTAAAACTTTTAGTTATATCTGGCAATAAAATTTGCATTATTTTTTTATCACTATAGTCGTGATAGTATATGTCTAGATTAAAAAAACACGGAAAAATAAAAATATAAAGAAGAGAGGTTAATGATATGGCAAAAATTAAACAGAGCGCATTGGAACTTATTGGGGGAACACCACTTCTTAAGCTTAACGGATATTCCAAGAAGGCCGGAGTGCCTGATGCAAATATCTTTGCAAAGCTTGAGTATCTCAATCCCGCTGGATCCGTCAAGGACAGGATCGCACTCGCAATGATCGAGGAGGCAGAAAAGAGCGGCGAGCTTAAACCCGGAGCAACGATAATAGAGCCTACATCAGGCAATACAGGTATCGGTCTTGCAGCTGTTGCAGCTGCCAAGGGATACAAGGCTATCCTTACACTTCCCGATACAATGAGTGTTGAGAGAAGGAATCTCTTAAAGGCTTACGGCGCTGAGCTGGTGCTCACTGAGGGAGCTAAGGGAATGAAGGGAGCAATTGCCAAGGCTGATGAGCTCGTAAATGAGATAGAAGGCGCGGTAATACTCGGACAGTTCGTGAACCCGGCCAATCCCGCAGTTCACAAGGCAACCACAGGACCTGAGATCTGGGATCAGACAGACGGCAAGGTTGACGTGTTCATTGCTGGCGTAGGTACCGGCGGAACGATCACAGGTGTCGGTGAGTACTTAAAGGAGCAGAACCCTGATGTAAAGGTTATCGCTGTAGAGCCTGCCACAAGCCCTGTACTCTCAAAGGGAACCAGTGGTGCCCACAAGATCCAGGGAATCGGAGCAGGATTCGTTCCGGATGTTCTCAACACCAAGGTTTATGATGAAGTAATTGCAATTGAGAATGAGGATGCATTTGAAGAGGGCAGGAAATTTGCACTCTCTGAGGGAATCCTTGTAGGTATCTCATCAGGTGCAGCACTTAAGGCAGCAACAATAATAGCTGCAAGGCCTGAGTATGAGGGCAAGAATATCGTAGTACTTCTTCCCGATTCAGGAGACAGATATCTGTCAACACCACTTTTTGCTAACTGAGTAACAGTAACTTAAATGGTTAGACCGACCGGAAAACCGGAGGTTCACTTCTATCCCATCATATATGGGGTAAGAGTGGACCTTCGTTTTTTATGTCATAGGAAATTTCTTCGAAATTCCTATGACATAAAAACGCTCCGCTATGGATGCGACTGGTGCGCAGCGGTATATGCAAGCTAAAGCTTGCGCGCACCAGCGCGCAAAGAGTTGCTTTGCAATTCTCTGAACAAAAAAATATGAGGAAATGAAGAGGAGATTAGTACTAATGGGAGATTTGAGACAGATTGCGATTTACGGAAAAGGCGGTATCGGTAAGTCGACAACTACACAGAACCTGACAGCAGGACTGGCAGAACTTGGAAAAAAAGTTATGGTGGTGGGATGTGATCCCAAGGCGGATTCCACAAGGCTTCTTCTTGGAGGTCTGGCACAGAAGACTGTGCTTGATACACTCCGCGAGGAGGGAGATGACGTGAGTGTTGATAAGATCATCAAAATAGGATTTAAGGGCACAAGATGCGTTGAGTCCGGAGGACCGGAGCCCGGAGTCGGATGTGCAGGAAGAGGTATCATCACATCCATAGGTCTTCTTGAATCACAGGGCGCTTACACTGAGGACCTTGATTTTGTTTTCTACGATGTTCTTGGAGACGTTGTATGTGGCGGCTTTGCAATGCCTATAAGGGAGGGCAAGGCTCAGGAGATATACATCGTTGCAAGCGGCGAGATGATGGCACTTTATGCGGCTAACAACATAAGCAAGGGCATTGCCAAATACGCCAACAAGGGAGGCGTAAGACTTGGCGGAATCATCTGTAACAGCAGAAATGTAGACAGGGAGCTGGATCTTCTGAGGGCCTTTTCAAAAGAGCTTGGTACGAAGCTACTATACTTTGTTCCGAGGGACAATACAGTACAGAGGGCAGAGATACACAAGCAGACGGTTATTGAATGAGAATGTCTTTTAATCCCCCATCTGAGATGGGGGAACAGGCGAAGCCGT
>CAMNEA010000108.1 GCA_946536145.1 uncultured Butyrivibrio sp. | reverse complement strand
CTGAACCTGGATACGCTTCCTCTTCCCGTGGTATTACCCGTGTAGTAAAGAGTTCCCGGCTCATCGGTAAACATCAGGACCGTTATGTCAAAGCTCGGATCATACTTATAATGCGCAGACAAAAAAGTGGTGACCTGGTTGTAGAGCTTTCCCGAATCTCCGCTCTCCTGATACTCTGCCCAGTAGTCACCTATATAGGAAAGATATGATGCATCCTTGGATGAATCAATGCAGTCCAAAAGGCGGAGGATACTGATATCCGCCGCCTTTTCCATAGATGTTGTTATAAGTCTCTGGCTCTGCCTGTCGATCCTTCCGGAAACCACAACAAGAAAAGCCACAACAATGGCAGTAAGAGGCACAAACCATCCCAGTGCCAGCATTCTAAGCATCTGCCATTTAAGAGAATTCTTTCTTTTCATCAGTCACTAAGCCCCAACAGATTTTTGTAAGCGTCACTTGTCTTTTGCGCAAGTGCCTTATCCGGCATCTCGCAGAAAATTCTAAGAAGCGGTTCTGTACCTGAGAATCTTACACAGACCCATCCCCCATTCTTAAAGTATACCTTACAGCCATCAAGATAGGAAGTCCTCTCCACCTCACACTCGAAGGCCGGAACCACCTTATCCTCCATGAGGAGCTTCTGGTACTCAGGCTTTTTCTCGGCCCTGAAAGAGAAGTTCTCCTCAAGCATATAAAAGCGCCCGAACTCTTCCTGAATATCGTCGTACATCTCAGATATCTTCTTGCCTGTAACTGCCAGCATCTCAACAAGTAGTGCAGCTGCATATACGCCGTCTTTTCCGTTGATATGTCCTCTTACTGTAAGTCCGCCTGAGGACTCGCCTCCTATGAGGGCGTCGGTCTCGGTGATCTTGGCTGAGATGTGCTTAAAGCCTACCGGAACTTCATAGCTCTTTTCCCCGAACTTCTCTGCGATCCTGTCGAGCATGTGAGTTGTGCAGAGGTTCCTGACAACCGGTCCGCTCTCGTGTCTGTACTTCACCAGATAGTAATACAGAAGAACCAGGATATCATTGGGAGAAAGATATCTTCCCTTGTCGTCAACAACACCGATCCTGTCGGCGTCTCCGTCTGTTGCGATTCCTATGTCGCACCTGTTGTCGATAACGCAGGTCTTAAGAGGGCTCATGGCTGCCTCGTTAGGCGCAGGGAGCTTGCCTCCAAAGAGTGTATCGTGACGGCCGTGAATTGTTTCCATCTCGCATCTCGCTGTGAGGAGTATGGTCTTTATGGCTGTCTCACTTACGCCGTACATAGGGTCAAGCGCAACTCTGAGGGATGCCTTCTTGACTGCTTCCACATCGATTCTGTCAAGGATGTTGTCGATGTATTCGTTGATAGGGTAGAACTCTTCAATAAGGCCTGCTGCCTTGGCATCCTCATATTCCATGGAAGGAACAGGGAGAGTCACCTTATCGATATACTCCTCGACCTGCCTTGTCTGCTCTTCATCTGCATCTCTTCCGCCTGCGGTAAAGAGCTTGATGCCGTTGTAAATAGCCGGATTGTGGCTGGCTGTTATCATCATTCCATAGGGAAGATCATGCTTCATGACATAGAACATAACAAGAGGTGTCGGGCTTGACTTGTTGATAAGACTGGCCTTTATTCCTGCTGCAGCGAACACGACTCCTGCCCACTGCATAGCCTCTTTGGATAAAAACCTTCTGTCGTACCCAAGTACTATTCCCTTATCCTCCACGTTCTCAGCTTTCATCTTGGCTGCCATGGCACTTGCCAGGATCTGAACATTCTCCTTGGTAAAGCCGTCACCAATAACAGCTCTCCATCCGCCTGTTCCGAATTTGATCATCTCTCTTCCCCCTTTAGTCCCATCACTACATCTATCGCATGCTCTTCGCCGCCTGCAAATACAGGGATCTTTGAAACCTCTTTGCCATCTATGCAGATCTTCTTAACACCCTTTTCTACGTGCTCTGAATTGATGACACTGATGTTGTATGTTGCACCTCTGAAGACTCTTGAAACCTCAAAGCCATCCCAGCTCTTCGGTATGCACGGGTCAACGACAAGCTCATCAAATCCCGGTCTTATGCCAAGCATATAGTGTGTCATTGCAAAGTATGCCCATCCGCCGCTGCCTGTCATAAACGGGTGATGTGCCCTTCCGTAAGTTGTGTGGTCCTTGCCGGAGATGAACTGGCAGTAGGAATATGGCTCTGCCCATCTCTTCTCTATGCTGTCGTTCTGATAATACGGGCACAGACTCTTGTAGTATTCAAAGGCTCTCTCGCCGTTGCCCATTCTGCACTCAGCTGACCATACCCATGGATTTGGATGGGAAAAGATACTTCCGTTCTCTTTAAGTCCCGGGTAAACCCTGGTGACAAATCCAACCTCATCGTCGGGTTCTGTGTAAACCGGTGCGTTGAGCATGATTCCGTAAGGGGTTGCCAGTTTATAGTGGATTGAGTCGAGAGCTCTTTTTGCCTTGTCCTCATCTGCTGCTCCGGAGAGCACTGCCCAAGCGTTGGATTCAAGATGGATCTGACCTTCCTTGTTATCCTTGGTTCCGATCTTTCTTCCGGACTTCGTAAAGCCGCGCAGGTACCAGTCGCCATCCCAGAGAGTGTCGTTGAGGCTCTTTTTGAGATCCGCAATCTTCTCTGAAAGCTCTTTTGCAAAAGCCAGGTCTCCCGTATATGTAGCCGTCTCCTCAAGGCAGATGAGTGCATTAAAGAGAAGGAATGAAACCAGTGCACTCTCGCCACCGCCGAGGTTAAGACAGTCGTTCCAGTCAGCGCGAAGCCCCTTACAGATTCCGTTATCGCCAACTTCCTTAAGGGAGAAAAGAACTATCTTCTTCATGTGCTCGTATACGCTGCCCGTTCCGCCGTCGGCGTATCCGTACTCTTTACTTAGGAACTCAAAATCTCCCGTTTCCTTGACGTACTCAACTATTGAAGGGACCAGCCAGAGTGCGTCGTCAGAGCATGCATCCGCAAGTCCGTGGACCTTGGATGCACCCTCCGGCTCGGGTATAACGGTGGGAGACTTGAAGGGTTTTTTCTTCTTTTCTTTTTCTTCTTCGGGCAGGAACCAGCGGGGCTCAAAGAGATGGATTCCGTATCCGCTGCTTGTAAGAGCGCGAAGAAGCTCAATTATTCTCTTCTTGCAGCCTTCTGGGTTTGAAGCGATTACTGTCATGGCATCCTGAGCTGTATCACGGTAGCCAAGGCCTGTCCTTCCGCCTACCTCGATGAAGGAAGCAAACCTTGAGAACATTACATTTATCTCTGCCTGATAAAGGGTCCA
>CAMNEA010000107.1 GCA_946536145.1 uncultured Butyrivibrio sp. | reverse complement strand
TTACTGTTCTCCAGAGGCATGACATCTTGAATCAGAGATTCAAGATGCCCGCAAACAAGCCATCCTAGAGCGACTACGTCGCGGGCTTGTTTGCCTGTCGTATCATATTCTCACGAAACACGCATCTGGTGCGGGTTTCTGGAATAACATTCAAGAAGTCATACAATTCCATATTCACCGCATTAGTCATGTTACGCACAGTCGGTAAACTTTTACGTGAACAATCGGTGTAAGCCCAAACAAAAAAACAGACTTCATATATCCAAAATGTCTTCTTTTTTATCCAGCGTCTGCGGGTCGAACAATACGGACTGACCTCCGAGAAGGTATATCCCTTTTCAAAAGACACTCTGGTTCTTATGCTCGAAGCAGGAAAGAACATAACTATCGTCTTCCCTTTAAGGAATCCCTCATACTCCTCGATGTAGTCTGCAATCTCGAATACCTTAAGCAGTTCTTCTTTTTTGTAGTCAGTAAGTCTTATGAATGATTTCATTTCATGTACCTGTTATTGTTTTTTCTTGTTTGCCACTGCGAGGCTGTTAGGAAATGAGAAGTAGGTATGAGGATAAGGCTCGTCCTGAAGTGTATAGTGCCACCATTCCTCCCTTAGCGGTGCAAACCCATTCCTGACCATGACTTCTCGAAGGTACTTTCTGTTATTTAGCTGCTCCGGCGACAGATCTGTATAATCGGAATGGCTGATTTCTCCAAAATAGTCAAAAATCCCACCCATATCAAGATCTTTTTCATTAGCAATATCATACAATGTAAGATCTATGGTGCTTCCTCTCGAGTGCCCGGAGTGCTCTGCTATGAATCCAAGCGGAAAGAGATCCTGCTTGGAAACATCAGGGTAGAAGATTTCTTTCATTCTGACATCATCCGGATCCTGTGCCCATCTTGCAAAATGATCAACCGCCATCTGAGGCCTGTAGGCATCATAAATTTTAAAGCACAGTCCTCTTTTTCCTATCTCTTCGCTGGCATTTTTCAGTGCAAGTGCTGCCTCTTTTGTTAGAAGAGCTACCGGCTCATCATAGCCATCTACCCGCTCCCCTATAAAGTTACCCGCTGAATAATATCTGATATCAAGTATTACTCCCGGGACAACATCAGCTACCATAACAAAGTCAGAGGAATCATCAGACATTATTATTTTTCTACTATCATCCATAGATCATGCTCCTAATATCGATCCCACAAGTATTCCAAGCCACGTTCCGATGGCATATCCCAGTGTTCCAACCAAAATACATGGCCCAACCAGCTTTGTCCAGCCCTGTGATATTGCCATGCCCGCGGCAGTTGTAGGGCCTCCGATGTTTGCGTTGGAGGCAAGAATGATCTCTTCAAGATCAAACTTCAACAGCTTGCCAAAAACGAAGCTGAAAAGCATATTTACGACAACCATGAGCATGCATAGAATAAGCAGTATTGGCGCCCTTTTTATTATAAGAACTATTGAAGCAGGAACTCCTATAACAAAATAGAACAGATAGATAAGCCATGTACCAAGCTCCTCTGCTCCGTGCATTTCATTCGCTTTCTTCTCAAATAGCGAGGCATATAAAACCGACAAGTTGGTGATCCATACATACTGACTTCCCAAGAACACCCTGATCATCTGCATAAACCAGTTGTTGTCAGGAATAATTCTGCCAAGGAAATCTCCAATGAGTCTTGAAATGCAGACTATCACTGCAGAATAAGCCATGCACAGGGCAATGTCTTTTAAAGAAACATCTCTTCTTCCCCAGTAAGCAGAGGCTGTGGTCTGATCTTTACTGATACCGCTTTTCTTTACTTCATCTATATGTGGATGACTGAAATGCGCATTGAACCAGGCGCTTCCTGCTATTCCAAGCAGAACAACAAAATATATAGCCATGTTAAGGTTATCTGCCACAGTTGTTGCTGATATGAGACTTGCATCTACATGAAATGCATCCGATACCGCTGTGAAGTTTACTCCTCCGCCTATATATGAACCAGTCATAACAGCGGCAATACCTTCTATTCCATCCACGTACCTTCCAATCAAAATCGTTCCAAGAAAGGCCCCTGCCACTGTTCCGCAAGAACCAATTAAAAAAATAACAAGGAGCCTTCCGGCGTCTTTTCCAATCTTCCGGATGTTTGTCTTTAACAGAAGCAGGGGGATTGCAAGAGGAACAGCATATCCCCAGACCACATCATCAAACACCGGTGCACTGGTTGGGATAATTCCAATATTAACCAGAAAAACCGCAATAATGAGTGTGATTATAGCTCCTGACATTTTTGCAGCCCAGCTATACTTTTGTTCGAGATATATTGCTATAGATGTTGACAGGAACATAATAGCAATAAGCATCCAGTGATTGTCTGCACTTATAAGTGTTGTTGTCATCAATCCTTCCCACTACAGCATTGTTGTTTCAAGAAAGTCGCATAGCCCATCCCTTATATCCGCATCACGGAGCATAGTTTAAGTACCTCATTACAAGCTCAAGTCCTTCCATAGGCACACAGAATGTCCCATCTCTATGGGTGCACCCTTCATAAACCTCGCCTATGTCAAACCATCTGACTTCATCAACCTCCTCCTGCTGAAGGACAAGGTTATCTATCTCCACCGTTTTTTCATATACATAAACAAAAGCCACTTCGTTATCCCTGAATGGCTTTCCATGAAACTCCATCTCATAATTTATGTGGAACTTACCAATAAATGTCAGATCTTCCTCGTTTACCATTATTCCAAGCTCCTCATGAAGTTCTCTTTGGGCTGATTCAAGAGGATCATCTCCTGCCTGGATATGCCCTGCGGATGAGGTATCGTACATCCCGGGAAAAGACTCTTTTTCAGCACTTCTCTTCTGAAGAAGAACCTGATAGCCAACACCAGACTTTCTTACAATCCAGATATGTGCTGTTCTGTGAGGGATTCCCTTATCATGGGCTTCATTCCTGCTTATGGTTTTTCCTGTAGGTATTCCGTTGTCGTCTGTTATATCAAAAAATTCCATTATTCTCTCTTTCAAAAGCCTTTATAAATGTATTGCACCTTGCTTACTTTCCCCACAAAAAGTCGCAGAAAACATCTGGCCGCTTATAAATAGTAAGCATTTCTCCATTCTTTGTTTCTATAGTGAATTTCTCTCCCATCTGTTCTTTCGCAGGATCACCATTCTCTGTATATTCTTCTGAAAAAATCTTGTACCAGTCATCATACACGAAGCTCTGGACAACTTTGTTGTACTTTTTAAAATCTTCCGGATGTATAAAGAAATAAATGATGTTGGATAATCAGAATTAACATATTTTACGAGTAACTCATGCTATCTAATTATCGTTTCCTTTGATGGTAGTAGTGGAGCAACAACTATATCCCAAAATTGGTCAAGTGAAGACGCTTGACCTGTTGGACATTGCAATAATTTAGATGATGCGATATTATTTAATTTTTCAAGCAGCGTCATACTTATCACTAAGCTCCCTCTAAATATTATATAATT
>CAMNEA010000106.1 GCA_946536145.1 uncultured Butyrivibrio sp. | reverse complement strand
GAAAAAGTGTTAACACCTTTTCAGGCATCCGCTAACCTCAATCGCTCAACTACAGTCTCCTTCATAGTTCTGCTATAGATCACCACAGGAATGATCATCGCTACCATTAGAATAACCGGTGTCACAATCATAATTGGCATCAGAGTAAATCTATATGTATAAAACCACATCTCCATTCCAATACTCTTTACTAAAAGAACCGAAAATACGCTGCTAAGAATCATTCCAAAAATCAATGCCAATCCACCATATACGATGCCCTCAAAACAGATACTTGTCCTCTGGATGCGTTTTGTCATACCAACAGCCTCAAGCATGGCAAGTTCAAGTCTTCTTGAAAGCACTGATGTCAAAAGAGTATTTATCAGATTCAGAATACCTATAAGTGCAAGCACTGATGTCAAAAGTCCGCCTACAACCTTGAACATACCTATCAGTCCATCAAATTCTTTTCTGTATACAGCTCTTGATGAATACTTTAGTGATGGCTCGGCATTACTTGTATAGTCCGCCATCCATTTTTCTATAACAGGTTCTGCTTCATCAGTAGTATCAACAAGAGTTCTCATAGGTGTTCTGTCCCCAAAGAAATCCAGAAATTCTTCTGACGGTAGCACATAGTTCACGTCCATATCCGTATAGTTCTGTATTCTCATAGAAAAAGGGATGCTTACTGTTGCCATAACTTCATATTCTCTTATCTCTCCGGCATTGTTATTTACAGCAATAGTCTCACCCGGCAGAAAATATGGAACAAGGTTGCTCTCTTTATCGCCTCCGTTATTATACTCGTTTACGATGATATATTTACCGGTCTTAAATCTCTCTGCATCATATTTTCCCTGAACAAAATCCAGATTACGGACAGCATAATCATCCATACCATAAACTTTGGCAACCGTTCCAGTGCTCTCATTGAGATATTCGATTTCTCCATCACCGGCAGCGTATGAAGCCCCATCCCTCATCCATGTATCTACATTTTCATTGTCAAGAAGCCTTTCCTCAAAACGAGCAAAATCCCTGTCACCTAGTTCCTGATAGCAATACTGTTCAGCATATATATTTCCTATATCCAAAATCCCATCCTGCTTCTTAAGTTCACTGATAAAGGAATCAGTAACCCCGTCATAAGTCTGCCCGCTTGCTCCAAGATTATCTGTTATTGCATCTGCAACTGAAAAATCCGTTTTGACATAATTAGATATATATTCACACTCGTCAAATCCAATGATCATCGTATATACGCTGTTTAACACAACCAGCGACAGTGCAAGGGAAAGCACAACATAAAAGCAGCGTTTCTTTTCCCTAAAAACATTCCTTAAAGCAAAACTCACAGGAGTAAACTTCCCATTATGCTTCTTTGTTTTGCAGGCGCTGACATTCTCAGTATATCTGAGGGCTTCTATAGGTGTTACCTTTGATGCAAGCCTTACTGCTTTCCTTATCGATAACCTTACTGTGATATAGGAAAAGAGAATTGAAAAAGCCAATACCCAGACATTGATCACAGCCTTATTATCAGTTGTTTCCGAGAATACAAGCTGGCTCATGACAAGTGGAAGAAGCAGGCTGCCAACAATCAATCCTCCTATGACGCCCATGATAATTCCAGGTACAGCATGATAAACAGACTGCCATTTCACTATATTTTTAAGTTGTCTGCTACTGGTTCCAACTGTTTTAAGAAGCCCATATGAGCGTATGTCAGTATAGATATTTATCCTGTATACGTTGCTGATGATGAGATATCCCGAAACAAAAAACGTTGCAAGCATTGTTATCATCAGCAAAACAGTAGTAAGGTCCATTGTTCCCACTGATGATACCCAGTTAACACCAATCTCTGTATTATCCGGAAGCCCATTCCTTACAACCGTTTTATATGTCTGGCCACTGACATCAAACGGAGAATAAAAGTCTATATCTGCGCAAATTCTTCCATAAAGATCATCAATAGTCCCCATGGAGCCATCTTCATAAAACGAAACCGTCGGTGTCGGAGAATATTTGTCCTGAAAAGCCTTAGATACCAATACCATTTGAGCCATGGATATCCTGTCGCCGGTGTAGATTCCTGAAATCCTAAATTCTTTTTCTATAATACCTTTTCCGGTTTCAATCTGCAGAGGAAGAATACTCCCAATCAATGATTCATATTCAGAAGTATTTCTCGCATCCATACCAAAAGCCTGCAAAATCAGGCTGCTGACTGTAATTTCGTCCTCTTTTACCGGAAGATGTCCTACTTCCGGATAACAGAACCCCTTTTTTGCACTTGTTTCATCGCAATAGTTTGCCTCTGTATACAGTTTTAAAAGTTCCTGATTCACAACATTTCCGACATATATTCTCTCTGATACATCTTTCAGCTTGGAATCTTGTGCAATCCTGTTATATTCATCCTCAGTGAGGTTCTTAATACTTGCATCAGATGTACCTCCCGATTGTCTTGCAGTTGATTCCTGAAATTTTGATACTATGCTTCCTCCAATTGTGAAAAGAGCTGTAAACATAAATGTACAAAGCGCAATCGCAGCTATGACCACCATACTTTTTCTATGATTCGCTTTTACAGTTTTTAATGCTATTTTTCTTATAACTTTCCTATTATTGATCCTTGGTCCCTTCATTCTTCTGTCGTTCCTCATACCTCACACCTCTTTTGACACTATAAGGCCGTCTTCAATCCTTATAATCCGGTCAGCCATCTGAGCAATCTCATCATTATGCGTGATCATGATAATGGTCTGTGAATACTTCTCCCCAATGACCTTAAGAAGCCCCAATACATCCTGGCTTGTCTTTGAGTCAAGGTTTCCTGTGGGCTCGTCTGCCAGAATGACCTGCGGTGCTGAAGATAACGCTCTTGCAATTGCAACACGCTGTTGCTGTCCTCCGGAAAGCTGATTAGGATAAGCATTCCTCTTTTCTGTGAGTCCCAAGGTATCAATAATCTGATCCACGAACTCCTTGTCAGGGACATTACCATCAAGTTCTATCGGCAGCACAATGTTCTCATATACAGAAAGAACCGGTACAAGGTTAAAAGACTGGAATACAAAGCCAATCTTCCTTCTGCGGAATATGGTAAGTTCTTCATCTTTTAAAGTAAAAATATCTTTTCCATCGATTGAAACAGATCCTGAAGTCGGGCGGTCAAGCCCTCCAAGCATATGCAGCAAAGTTGACTTACCACTTCCGGATGTACCAACTATTGCAATAAACTCTCCCTTTTGTACCGAAAGGTTAATCCCTTTCAATGCCTCTACTGTTGTATCACCTTTTCCATATGTCTTTTTCAGATCTGATACACGTAATATTTCCATTCTGAGCCTCCACTATAATGAATTTAGCTTGCAAAATACTTGCGCGTGAGCGGATTGCTTTAGCAATATACTCCTCTCCGCGAGCTGCGCATATAAAAATCACCTGTAAAGGAGAATAGCTGGTCTCCTCTGCAGATGATTATCACATACAAATCTTTCCAGAATCTTTCAAGACATTACTTTAAATCTTACAGTTTTGTCATATTTCATTTTTTCGGAAGAAAAACTGAGAAAGTTGTTCCTTCTCCCAGTTTAGAACTTAACTTAATGTAGCCTCCTTCACCTGATATTATCTCTCGGGCAAGATGTAGGCCAATCCCAACACCTTCCTTCGATTTCACATTGCTTCCGCGATAAAAACGCTGGAATACTTTTGCTGATTCTTCCTCAGGAATACCTATGCCGGTATCACTGATATCTACGCAGGCAAACATTTCGTAATCCTTTGTACTGATCGTAATACTTCCCTGATCAGTATACTTGATAGCATTATCTACGATATTTACGATTGCTTCCTGCGTCCATTTCTTATCAATAAGTGCCCTTGCATCAGTATCTTTAATCTCCAGTTTTATGTCCTTAGCCTCAGCCTTTTCCCGAAGCTGTATGGCAACATCCTGTAATAATAGATTAAGTTCTTCATTATCAGTCTCAAGTGACAGAATCCCGTTTTCCAGCCTTGAAAGTTTTACAAGACTGTCTATCAGGAACCTTAGTTT
>CAMNEA010000105.1 GCA_946536145.1 uncultured Butyrivibrio sp. | reverse complement strand
TCGTCCTACAGAAGGAAAAAGCTCTGGCAGGACGCCGGAAACAGGCATTTTTATTCTGCCTGACGAGGAAAATGAGTCAGGTCGTCGTCCTACAGAAGGAAAAAGCTCTGGCAGGACGCCGGAAACAGGCATTTTTATTTTGACTGATGAGGAAAATGAGTCAGGTCGTCGTCCTGCAGAAGGAAAAGGCTCTGATAGGACGACGAGAACAATAATTTTTTACTCTTTATGCAGAAAAACAAAGAAATGCGTCGTCCCAGATAAGTGAAAATGTTCTGCAGGACGCCGGAAGGGCTGAGTACAACAATTTTAAGTGTATGAAAGACGAAGAAGTAAAAGAAGAAGTAATAAAAGAAAAAGGAGTGGAATAAGGTATTAGAATGGGCAATTACTATGTTGAGCTTTTAAAGAGGAAAGCAGAGCTGGAAAAGGCGATAGCAAGTGCTAAAATGTATTTGTCGCACGCCCCTGATGGAAGAGTTAGAGCTACTAAAAATGGATGGGGAATATCACATTTCTATCTTGTGTCAGATGGAAAGAATACGCAAGGAGACTATATCAGGGATGATAACCATGAACTTATTAAGAGACTGATTCAAAAGGAATATTCACAACTGTTTCTTAAACAGGCATCACAGGAACTTAAGCATATAAACTCAATTCCGGGTATTAGCAATAAAATGGAGCCTGAGTCTATCTATAAAAGACTGAATGAGAACAAGATCCCGATGATAGATCCATACCTGAATGACGACGAGATGCTAATAAAAAATTGGACGGCTCAGGAGTATAATATCAGTGACTACAAACCGGAAAAGAAGATATATCCGACAAAAAACGGAGAAATGGTCAGATCAAAGTCTGAAGCAATGCTTGCTGATATGTATTATGAACTTGGAATACCTTACAGGTATGAATGCGAACTTGTTCTAAGAGATGGACATGTTAAGTATCCGGATTTTACATTACTCGATGTAAAGAGAAGGAAAATCGTGTATCATGAGCATATGGGACTCATGGATGACGAAGGCTACAGAAACAGAAATCTCAATAAAATCAATGATTACAGGAAAAACGGGATATTCTTTGGAAAGAATCTTATAGTTACTTTTGAAGCAGACGCCTGTCCTTTGAATGTCTATGATGTTAGAAAGAGTGTCAGTGAACTGTTATTGTAGAAAAGTTCATTGATCAGTACTTAACAAGGGGAAGAATCATCAATGGGATACAACGGATCGCTTGATTTTTTGAATATGATAAAGAACTCTAAGTCATATACCGGGAATAAAAACGAGGAAATAAAAGAGGAAGTAAAAGAGAAAGTAAACGAGTATATCGCAGTCATAGATACAGAGACTAACTGGCGCAATGAAGTCATGTCAATTGGGATTGCTATTGCTGATGCAGGCAGTTTTAAGTGCCTTGAAAAGAAATATTACATAATTGAGCCTGAATGCCTTGTGGGAGGGTACTACTCTAATGTACTGAATTTAAGAGGCCTTAAATCAATAAACAAAGGCCGGGATGAGGCAATGGAAGAGATAGAGGTATATCTCAGAAAGAAAAGTGTCACAAAGATCTTTGCTTATAACGCATCATTTGACTATGGACATCTCCCGGAACTTGGTCAGTTCGAGTGGTATGATATTATGCGTATTGCGGCCTACAGGCAGTTTAACCGGGCAATACCCGATGATCTTCCCTGCTGCAGGAGCGGGAGACTAAAGAGCAACTACGGAGTTGAACCGATAATGCGGCTTCTTTCAGGAGATGAGACATACCGGGAGACGCACAATGCGGTGTATGACGCTGTTGACGAACTTAGGATAGTGGAACTGATGGGGCTTGCGCTGGACGCTTATGAGATTGCGAGAATCTGAAGAGGCTGTCACTGAGCACTTATGAAGTGACATGAATCTTACGTGACATGATCAAAAGCCTGCATTAATATCGATGTTAGAGGGAAAAAATGGAATACATATATGAGACACATCTGCACACAGTTGAGGGAAGTGCCTGCTCAAACACACCTGCGGTGGAGTACATAGATTACATGAAAAAACTCGGATACAGCGGAGTGATAGTCACTGACCACTTCTTTAACGGAAACAGTGCTGTCCCCAAAAATCTGCCCTGGGATGAGCGGATTGAGTGGTATGTCAGCGGCTATGAGCACATGAGGGAGGCGGCCGGTGATGACCTGACAGTTCTCTTTGGTGTTGAATACTGCTTTGAGGGCGATGAGTTTTTGATCTACGGAGTTGATAAGCAGTGGCTTTTGGACAACCCTGACATCATGGATAAAGACAGGATGGAAGTATATCATGCGGTGCATGAGGCGGGGGCGATCATGATCCAGGCTCATCCCTACAGGGAGAGAAGCTATCTGACGCAGATACACCTTACGCCCGGTGCCTGCGATGGGGCAGAGGTTTACAATGCCGCAAACCCCGACTGGCAGAACGCTCTTGGATACAATTATGCAAAAGAGAATAATCTGCGTATGTCAGCAGGCTCAGACATTCACAACTTCAGATTAAACAATATGGGCGGGATGAGCTTCCCATATAAGATAAATTCGATCAATGATTTTGCCAGGGGATTCCTCAAAGGCGATGGAATACCGGTCTGTAAGGAGAGCGTTCACAGCGTATTTTCAAGGTTCAGACCGGTTGAGGAGTACGACAGCCTTACACAGGTAAGCTGCGGACCAACCCTTGATGTCTATTGGCACTGACACATCGCTTTATTAAAAAGAGGAAAATGATTTGAAGACCAGACAGGAAGCAATTGAATACGGGCTTTCTTTTCCCGATACTTATAAAGACACGCCCTTCAGGGAGACAAACTGGGAACTTGTGAGGGTGAAAGGAAATAATAAGGCTTTTCTGTGGATCTACGAAAGAAACGGAATGATAAACATAAATGTCAAAGCGGATCCTGACTTCAGAGATCTGTGGAGAAAGGCTTTTGACTCAGTAATCCCTGCCTATCATCAGAACAAGGAGCATTGGAATACAGTGATCCTTGATGGGACGATACCGGATGACGAGATCAAAAAGATGATCGCGCTAAGCTATGACCTTATCACTGATTCACCGACCAAAAGAATATATGAGGCGGTAAAGAGAATTCCCGCAGGGCATGTTGCGACCTATGCCCAGGTGGCTGAAATGGCGGGGAATGCAAGAATGTGCAGGGCAGTGGGGAACGCGCTTCACAAAAATCCCGACCCGGATACAATACCATGTTTCAGAGTGGTCAATTCACAGGGAAAGCTGTCGGGGAATTTTGCCTTTGGAGAAGGTGTTCAGGAGAGGCTCCTTAGGGAGGACGGAATTGAAGTAAAAGACGGGAAAGTTGACCTTGAGAAATACGGGATGACATTGTCTGAAATAATAAGATAAGGCAGGCCTTTTGGCCTGCCTCTTTTAGTGAACTATTACGACTGTTCCGATTCCGATCATATTAAAGAGCTGCTCCGCCACGTCATGCGGAAGATTTACACATCCGTGAGATCCGTTGCCCTTGTAGATCTCACCGCCAAAGCTCTTTCTCCAGGTGGCATCGTGAAGACCACACCCTCCTGCGAACGGCATCCAGTAGTCAACCCAGTTGTGCCAGGTAGGACCGGTCAGATATGTCCCCTTGACATGACCGTAAACAGCAAAGATTCCTATAGGTGTCGCCCTGCTCCTGTTTACATCTCCCGTGACACAGGCACTGGCAAGAACAGGCTCGCCGTTCAGAATATAGGTCATAGTCTGATCTGTGATATTTACATCCACATAGGTGTTAAGCGGAGTTCCGGCCTCTTCCTCCTCGGCGTTCTGAAAGCGTCCCTCGCCGATACCAAAAGTGAGATAGTGATTGATCAGTGCAGGCTGTGAATCGCCGACAACCGCAACTACATCCGGATACTTCTGCGCGTAGTACACGGGATCAAAGCCTGAAGCCTGTGCACTGATCGGGAACAGAAGAAAGAGGACAAGAGCGAAAGCAAATGCCGCGGCGGTTGTTAACAGATATGGAAAATGCCTTTTATGTGACTCTTCAAAAATGCTGACCATACAATTTCCTCCAAAACGATTTTTCGTAATTCGATTATACACCATTTTATATTATTGCGATATCTTGAATTGAAGTTATCGGGACAATGAACAATAGCGATATTGTGTTACTGTTCAGACAGAAATGCGCACTCTGCTGCGCATTTCGTGAGAAAATGATTCAGTGGTGAGCGCATTCCTTCGACGAAGTCGAACTTTAATGAATGCGCGAATACGTTACTGGAGCGAGCTGTATGCGAGTGAACAGTAACGATATTGTGTTTGTTTTATCGAATAATATATTCCATAACCTGTCTTTTACAGCATATGAGATAATAAAACTCTGCAACTCCAGATAAACTG
>CAMNEA010000104.1 GCA_946536145.1 uncultured Butyrivibrio sp. | reverse complement strand
TGTACCGGTTCAAAAGTCAAGGACTTTTTTTCGACAGAAATCAATGTTTTATGGAATCTGAGATGACCGCTATGGAATAATAGTGGACAATAATGGAAATTTAGAACACAGTTCGGAATACTGAAAGACAGTTCCAGACTTTTTTGTTGCCTGAATGGACTTTGAGGAGACAGTGCCGGAATTAAAGTCGCCGGTACTGGAACTACAAAAAGACCGGATTGTTTCAGCCGGCATGGATACTCATATTCAGTTCTCTGGAGGAGGCCGAGGTTCGGGGCAGAGCCCCGAGAAAGACTTCCGGTTTCAGTACCGTAATGCAGTGCCTTTCCTGCGTACAATAGATGCCCGATAACGGCATATCTGTATCTCATATCCAGTTCCCCGTTATCGGCAATGCTGTCGCACGCAGGAAAGCGAGTCTGTAAAGGGGACCGTGGAATAAACCGCAGCACATCTCTTTGGGCGAGGATTTATGCCGCGAAAGCCCCTTTACAAACGAAGAACGGAATGGACTTCCAGCCATGCAGGTGGTGTGGACAACTCGATGTCGAATGTCCGTGCCTTAGCCTGCCCATGTCAGGAGCATCCATTCCGCTGTATATATTTTATACCTTTATGCTCCTATATCAAAACAGTTCATTCATGGCAAATACATATGAAAGTTCCTCGTGATTTCTCCAGGTAAGAGGATCCTTTAGTTCTTCCACTTTTCCTTTTGGAAGCATGACTACAAAACTCAGTGCTTTCTTTGTCTGTTCAAGTATGTTTCTTAAATTCTCTATCTGCTTTGTTGCAATAGTTTCTGATTTTTCCCATTTACTGATCAGGCGCTTTAACAACATCTGATCACGGTAGATTATCTTTTCAGGTTCTATAAGCCGTTTCTCCTCACGCTTTGAAGCAGATGCTTCGCGTCTTTTACGGGCCTCTTCATCCGCATAGGCGCGTCTGACTTTTTTGATGTCCCCAACAGCCATCATTTCTGATGCCGGAACACCGAAATAACTATCAAGAGGATATATTCCAGTCGTAGCATAGCCGTAGAATTCTTCTGGGGTAAGTCCGGCAAGCTCATACTGGTAATGCTTTGTGTTGTATGCTTCAAGGTATCCGTAAGTAAGCTGTATGGCAGATGCCAGAGTCCTGCATCTTGCCACAAGATCTATTACATCTGTCTTAAGCCTCGAAAAAAAGCTCTCGCAGGGTGCATTATCCTGTGAATTACCTCTGGCAGAGACCGACTGTATAAAGCCATCATCAGAAAGCATCTGTTTGAAGCTTGTCGAAAGGTACTGGCTGCCCTGGTCAGAATGCAGGTAAACCGCACTGTCTCTCAGTGTGTCACCATGCTTATCCATCATTGCATCATAAGCTTCTTTAACAAGCTTCACATCCATATGTGTTCCTGCATTCCATCCAAGATTCTCTCTTGTGAATGCATCACGGAACACGCAGAGGTAGAAAACACTCCGGTCGTAGCCATAGTATAAATATGTGATATCAGTGAGGATGACTTTCCTCGGACCTATGAAGAAATCCTGTGCAACACCGTTCTCAGGTGCTGCACATACATGATTGTGGGAAGCATGATGCTTGTAGGCATCCTTATGGGGCTTCTGTGCCACAAGGTTCATCTTTTTCATCAGCCTTGATATGTGTTTTACATTGACCTCAACACCATATCTTCTGTAAAGCTCGCACCTGAACGTGCGCTTGCCCGGAATTATACCATTCCTTGCCCTTACAACAGCCAGCATCCTGTCACACAGCAGGTGTTCCTCCGCTTTCTTTTTTGCCTGCTTTCCATCCTTGTCAGCCTGTCTTCCCAGCCATGCGTAGTAACCGGAGCGCGATGCACCAAACATCTTAAGACAGGCTCTTATATTGTATCCGTGAGGCTGTGACTTCTGCCTTCTGATAAAGGAATCGACAAGAAGGAACCTGTCTTCCTTTACTTCCTGTTCTTCGAGGATATAAACATGTCCGCCAATTCGGACTGCATTTTTTTTTGAGCCAAAAGCATCTCCTCAAGGTAATGCGTCCTTGCCTTCAGATAGGCGCGTTCTTCTTCAGGAGAAAGATTTCCCATATCCTCCCTGGCAACACTGCCGTCATAGCTCGACTCATCAACCGTAAAGAGCTTATGATCCCTGGCCTTCTGCATGACCCTCTTTCCGGCAGCGTTGGCACGGTCTTCGCCAAGCACCTTTGTATCAAAACCAAGAGCATTGTATGCCTCAACATATGTCATGCCCTCATCATGTATCTTCTTATACATGGCAACATCAAAGTCCTTGGTGTAATAGAGCCTGTCTTCCTTGAAACTGTCCACAAACGGATTATCAAGAAAAGGTATGATCAGATCATCCGGCCTGTCAGTTCCGTCCGCATATTTGTATTTATTCTTTACAAGTTTCATCGTCACCCCCCTTTGCCGCATCATTCCGCTTCCTACGATTCCCCTTCGCAGTCTCAACAGCTTTTTTTGCTGCAGCTTTCTTCTTTTCCCTATACTTTTCTTCCTCAGCCGACATATATTTCCCAAACTCCTCATCAGACAACCCGGTAAGGTATTCTTCATACTCATCCGGAGTCATCTTAAGCCTGTCCCACATATGTCTTTCCTGATTATAGTATAAAAGATAAATGTCAATACATGCCTGGAGTTCTTCAAGATTCCTACATTTTTTGTAGTCGCATTCATCCTTGAAATGTCCGAAAAAAGACTCCTGAGGTGCATTGTCCCAGCAGTTGCCCCTTCTGGACATTGACTGTATGAGATTCCTGTCCTTAACTGCCTTCTGGAAGTCATCTGTAAAATACAGTATCCCCTGGTCGGAATGGATAATACCACCATTCTTTGCCGGATATTCATCCATCGCAGCAAGGGTATCAAGTGCCAGCTGAAGATCATTATTCTCGCTGACCACAAAGCAGATGAGCTTACTCGTGACAGAATCAATACAGGCAGAGCCATACGCCCTAAGCCCATCTCCATAATCAAGATATGTGACATCAGTCAGTCGCACTTCATTGGGTCTGTGAAGTTTAAACCGCCGGAAGAGGGTATTGGGTTTGCCATTCCTTTCCATGAGTTCCTTCATCGCCTTTCGGTTTTTGCTGGGCTTCCTTATTCCTGTGCGCATACCATAACGCCTCATCAGCATAACGACCCTGTGAGGGCTCATTTCCTTGCCGGTTACAGATTTCATCATCATGCTTATCTGACGGTAGCCCTTTTTATAGCCTTTATATTCAGCTACCTGCCGTATCAGCAGCATGTCCTCGTCATCCCTTCGCGTTCTCCTGTCAGCACCCTTACCATAGTTCTCATTATTCAGAAGTTCATAATAAGTGCTCTTGGGAAGCCCTATTGTTTCAAGTATTGTCCTTGTGGTGTACTTTCCCCAGGGATCCCTGGGCAGACTATCCACCCAGCATGCTATCTTACGCCTTTCTTCAATACTTCTTTCTCCCATGCCATATCTGATATTTTCAAATCCCTTCTGTACAAGCTCGCTCATCAGTCTTATCCTGTTCAACCATATGTGCATGACTTTTTCATCATAGACAGAGATTATGTTCTTAGTTGGAATCCACGTGCACAGCTTTGTATTGATTATCATTCTGTTACGATCGTTTATTACCTTTGGATTTAATTCATATGCCGCCAAAATCGTATTGATGTCTATCCCCCATAGTAGGTAAGCCTCATTGTAAAACAGATCATTCATCGTTACGGTATTTCCATCATAACTTTTTACATATGGATGGGACGATATCTCGGCAAAAGTTTTTTCATAGTCTGCATCGTATCTCCATAAATCATCCTGCTTGTGATCAGTGTCATCAGCATTGACGAAGCCACCAAGCTTCTTAGTTTTTTCCTCAAAATCCATTCTGATCTTCCGCAGGCGGTTATATCCCACATCAAGTGGATCTCCTCCTGCCTGTCGTATGCCATCTTCAATAGATATTTCTGGATACCCTCTAAACAGCCTTGCCTCAATTTCACTGCTTAGCTGTATTCCATTGAATGATCTTCCACTCAGAACATAGATTCCGGAGACAAGAAGAGGATTATTTGTTATCAGTCCGGGATCAATGTCCGCCTCACATTTCTTTGGAGTGGGATAGCCAGAAGACTTGAACTGATTTGCGAGAATAGTAACGTAATCCATTCCTACTTTATTTGTACCAAGTCCGGATTCAGACATCAGCGCTGCCATACCAGCAGTATCACCTTGCTTCCACAGTTTGAACAGTTCAATTCTGAAATCTGTTTTTAGCACAAGGTTATACCTGTCCACGCTATATACCTTGGAATTTTTCTGTAATACATTCTCGTCAAAGAAAAACCTGCTCATCATTCTACCTCCAAACAAAAAGATACCCAGACAATGGGTACCTTCTGTCATGCTGGTGTCCATCATCTAGGTATCAGTTT
>CAMNEA010000103.1 GCA_946536145.1 uncultured Butyrivibrio sp. | reverse complement strand
ATGACTATTCGATTTTGAAGGTTCGTGAAGGGGAATTATTAACCCCTTCACTTATATGGAATGGGAAAGGTGTTTTGGGGAGTATGTTTTAAAAAAAAATTTTAAAAATAATTTCAGAAGCAAGATAATTGGCAAAAAAATACAGCTGCACACTCATGCAGCTGCAAAAATCGCAACGAAAATTCTATTTTCTTCCAACAAGCATAACAAGCATTAGATCCTGTACTTTTTCTTGTAGAAGTGCCTAACCCCGCTCAAAATATGGGCCTAGAAAAAGGACCGGATTTTGCTCCGATCCCAGTTTCAGCTCTTATTCAGCTTGCATTATTACCTATCCAAATCTTCGTTATGGCATGCGATTAAGATAAGCAATTATATCTCTTTGGCTTTGAACAAATCATCTAGTGTGACCTGCTTTTGAACAATTCCACTATACTGATTTGATTCCACCCCATAAGTTGTTACAAATACTATCTGAACTGCTTTTTTAGTCTTTGAATTTTTACGGAAGGTCTCTATCCTCTTTCTCAATTTCTCGTCATAGTCTTTGTCGATGGCGTATTCACTCAAAGAAAACTTCATCTCACAGAGGTTTATAACTCTATCGCGACGATCAATAATCAAATCAATTTGTGTCCCCGCTGTACCAAGCTTCTTATCTGCCTTCACGAACCAAGATGACTCAGTGGATAGAATGCCTAGAATTCCAATCTTTTGCTTAATCTGGCTGATATGATCTTTACATACCTGCTCAAACATATTTCCAGCCCAGGTCTTTCTGGCAGGAGCATCGAGCGTATTGCTCCAATAATGTTCATCCCTGCCCTTGTTATCCCTTATATAGTTAAAATAATAGCTTGAATAGTAATCAGCTAACTGATAAAGAGTATCTTTCTTCTTTTTGCCAAAAAACGGGTTTTCTCTGACAAAACCGGAATCTACCAGATTCTTTATAATCTTGGACAATACACCATTTAATGCAAGCCCTGTCGCTTTGGAAATATCCTCTCTCGTAAGACCGTTTTTCTTCTTACTGAGTTCATAAACTACAGAAATATAATTCTCACCCTGTGCAAACAAGGTATTATACAAATGGTCAAATTCATCCCATAGTTCTGCCTTTTTTCTAAAGAACAAATAATCAATATTTTGAAGATATGACATTTCTTTATCCAAAAGGCTCAGATAATATGGTATTCCACCCATTATCATATAGCACTCTGTAATATCATATCTTGACCAACGAATACCTTTACTGATCAAATACTCCTCAGTTTCAGCTAGTGAAAATGGCTCTAAGAAAAGCTTACATGTCTGACGATTGAAAAGGCCACCCTTATTATGCTCTATATTATCCACCAGCCAAGATGTCGCTGAACCACACACTATAAAAACAAGGTTGTCAACAGAGGATCCGAAATCATTCCAAAAATACTCAAAAGCTGAGAGGAACCCAGATTTATGCGTATCAAGCCATGGCATTTCATCAAAAAAAACAACACATTTCTTTTCTGGATCCTGCTCCTCAATGTATTCACGCAAAAGCTCAAATGCATCTGTCCAGTTTGTTGGTGTTGGTATCTTCTTATGAGACTTTCGATTTAGCTCATTTATAAAAGCCTGTAACTGGTCAACCTTCGGCTTATTATATGCACCTGTCAACTTAAAGCTAAAAGAGTTCCCATAGTATTGATTTATCAAAAATGTCTTACCAACTCTTCTTCGCCCATACACCAAGACAAGCTGCGCTGTTTCCTCGCGCATACATTTGTCAAGCCTTGCATATTCCCTTGTTCTTCCAATAATCTTCTTTTTCATAAGAATATAATAAGCATATCGATTATATAAGTCAATAATGCTTATCCAAATCTGCAAAATTATATACGATTTGGATAAGCAATCAATTTAAGTAAATATCGGTAATATTATATTTTTTACCGATATTTACTCTTTTATTATATTTAGCTCTTTTTAAACATAAGCAGAGCTAGTAGATTATAGTTAGGTGCAAAAAGTAGAATCTAATGCATATGATATGCTATATGGCAAGCATAGTTTATTCCTCAATAATTCCCTTTAGTTTTCTGATTGCAGCATTAATTGAATCTTGAATTGCCCTCTTAGGCCATCTTTAAAGCCATTGCTATGCTTTACAATTTTGTATTCATCAGCTTCAAATATTTGAACACGTTTTCCACCAAGAATAGTTTCTCTTCCTGGAGCCAATTCCTCTATCGAATATATAAGCTTATCGTAATCGTATTCCTCAGGTTTAAGATAGAGTTGAGCATCTTTCCTCTTTTCTTTTATTTGACAGTTATCCTGTTCCCTTGGATAAGAGTGCGACAGTTATCCTATTCCCTTGGCCAAGAGTTCGACAGTTGAATAGTCCCGTAAACAAAAATGCGACAGCTATCCATTACCCTGGATACTGCCGCTCCTATCTGATCCCTAAATATCTTCTGAATTCTTCAAATGTTTTTCTGGACTTATTATCGCGCCACTCGGGAGTCATCCATTCTTCCTGCTGCTTTGTGATGTTAAGCACCTCTCTTATCTCTTTTGCTTTACCCTGCATGGCTCCGGATGAAACTCCAAAAGCTGCAGCTACCTGGGCAGCTGAGATTTCATACTTGGGACGCCATCTGAGAAGATCCCTCTGATTACCTACAAGTTCCGTAACCTGGGCTATGGCATATACTATCCCGGCAGCCCACGTGTTATCACGGCCTTTATACATGGGAGAATCCTTTTTCCTGCAGAGCTTCTGAAGGGCATGAATGCAGAGGTACTGATAGTCTCCGTCCAGATGTTCCTCGCAAAAGGCATCTATCATGCCTGCTATGTTTTCATATTTTGCTTTAAGCGGTTCCGGAATTCCGGTTGCTTTCTTGTTTTCTGCCATCAGTATCTCCTGCCCCTTTAGTCAAAGGGCAAATCCCAGTCTTCATCGTTTCTTTCTTCATACAGGTCAAACAGACCGTCCTCCCTTGCCTGCTCCCATGTGATTCCATATGGGGCTCCACCGGATGTATATCCTGCTATGAAATAGAAATACTCATCCTGATCAAAGGGCTGGAACTCCGCCTGCTGCTTTTTTCTCTGTCGTTTTTCTTTCTTTGCATTTAGCTGAGCTTCATAAGAAGCCTGTTTCTCCGGACTCAGTACATGTAACAGGCATAACTCCTTCATGGCACATGTCCTGTCTACATTAAACTTCTTTCGATATGCTTTTACGATATGGGAGTCCTCTGTGAATTTCTCCTCAGCATACCACTTCCTTGCTTCCTTCAGCCTTTGCTGGCGTGCTTTTGACATACGCTGTCCTTTCATCACATAGGAACTATAAAGCCATGTTCTTCACCTTTTAACAGCCCTGATTTCTTCGCCCATTTTTGGTCTGTAGATATATACTCATCATCCTCTGGTCTGCCAAGCCTGTTCAGATATTTATTCTTGAACTGAACATAGACGTTAGCCGGCGTTTTGGCAGTTACATATTCAAAAGGTGGCTGACTGCCCATTATTGCAGTAAACTCAAGCATATTGCCTGATGTTTCTTCAAGAAAGATCCTGTAAACAGGCGCGTGATTATCCTGTTCCAGTAACCCGGATAGTGACAGCTTCATGAGTTCAATTATTCGATCATCGTAGTTATTGTCTGATAGAAGAATCTTTTCCCTGAACGCATCAATATCATGAACCACCCTGCGTTTATAGAGTCCTTTAACAAAATCCAGCGCATCCTGATCGTTATCGATATCATCAAACATGACCGTACCAGCTTTCAGCAAGACTTCAAAATCTGTCTCTTTTGATTCAGTTGCAATGATTATCTCTTTCCTGTTTTCGTCATGATAAATGCAGTTGGGCTTTAACTTAAATTGCTCTCCGCAATGTGGGCATGTTGGAAAATAGAGATCCCTGTTAAGAATTCTCTTCCTGAGTTTATTATCCCCCGGGATATGAATTTCAGGATAAAGGGTATAATCAAATTCCATTCCGCATCTTGGACATACAGCCGGTTTGGTCATTGTTTTTGGAAATTTATTTGGTGTAGCCATAACCCCTCCTAAGGTTTTTCACCGACTTCAGAATTTACTTAATCACCTTGTAGTTCATATGTCTGCTTTCTCTTTTGATGCTCTCAAGCAGCCTTTCCATCATGGGATCACTTTTCTTGCTGGCTATTTCAAAATGCTGCTGGCGCTGCTCTTCCATTTCCGTATACATTTCTTCGGTTACAGGAAGCACTCCGCCAACCTGATGTTTCCAGCCGTTCCCGGGGTTGTCAATCATCGCGAATCTCTTTTCCCAGGAGCATCTGCCTCTTTTGGCGCTCTCCTCTGATTTATATGACTCAAAGCCATCATTCCCAAGAAGTGTCCCCTTTGTTCCTCCATACCATACAGCAATTGTTCCTTCATCATATGTCGGGTTCTCCGAAGTTGAATATGCCCTTATATAATAAACATAGCC
>CAMNEA010000102.1 GCA_946536145.1 uncultured Butyrivibrio sp. | reverse complement strand
TGAACAAAGGTACTGTTAAGTGGTTCAACAACCAGAAGGGTTACGGCTTCATCTCTGACGAGGAAGGCAAGGATGTATTTGTACATTACACCGGACTCAATATGGAAGGTTTCAAGTCTCTCGAAGAGGGCGCTTCTGTAGAGTATGACGTAGTCCAGGGCGAAAAAGGACCTCAGGCCGTAAACGTAAACAAGCTTTAATTCCTTGTTTATTGTGAATTAATCAGACTACAAAGTGCCTTATTCTAAAATAGATATATTTTGAATTAGCAAGGTGTAACAATGATTAATGAAAAGAACCATCTGACGCAAGCCAGATGGTTCTTTTTCTATGTGATTTATTCTCTTACCGCCTTCAAAACATCATCAATATCCAGATTCCCTCCAAATATTGAAAGCGCACTGCCAACAGTCACATCCAGCCTGCTTCTTCCAGACTCCCTGAGAGTCCTGATATCTTCAAGGCTGTGTACTCCGCCGGCATAGGTCACAGGGATTCCATCCCATCGCCCCAGCATTGATGCAACGTTAATCTCTACGCCGCTCTGTTTTCCTTCCACGTCAGCAGCGTGGACAAGAAATTCATCGCAGTACGCAGACAGTTTATCCAGGGTCTCCTCGCACAGTTTTACATCAGTGAACTTCTGCCACCTGTCTGTGACGATGTAGTAGTCATCATCTCTTTTTTTACACGAAAGATCAAGAACTATACGCTCTCTCCCAACCGCCTTTACAAGGCCCTTCAGATTGTCATAGTCAATGCGTCCGCCCCTGAACACAAAAGACGTCACGATTACATGCGAAGCGCCTGCATCGATGAATTCCCCGGCATTAAGATCCGACACTCCTCCGCCTATCTGAAGAAATCCCGGAGCAGCCCTGAGCGCGCAAAGCCCCTCTGAAAGCGTAGCCTCATAGTACGGGCTCTCCCTGGCATTTAACAAAATAACGTGGCCTCCGTCAAGCCCCATGTCCTTATATAGTCTTGCGTAGTAGTCAGCTCTTTTATTGGACACAAAGTTTTCTTTTGCCAGATCTTCGTCATCCGACAGGCTTGCGCCCACTATCTGTTTGACTCTTCCATTGTGTATATCGATGCACGGTCTGAATTTCATCTGATTATCCTTTGATCGGTTGTATCACGAAACACTTTCACAAATTGCGCATTTTGGGTCTAAGCCGCAATTATCTCAGATAACATCACTCATGTCATACATACCCGGAGCTTTTCCGGCAAGGAATCTTGCTGCTTCTATAGCTCCTTTTCCAAATATTGCTCTGGAATAAGCCGTGTGCGAAAGAGTGATCACCTCATCGCGTCCCGCAAATATCACATCATGGTCTCCCACAATGCTCCCGCCTCTGACTGCGGATATACCAATCTCATTTACGGGTCTCTTCATCCGTCTTGTGCTCCTGTCATAAACATATTCAAGCTTATGATCAAGAGACTCATTGATACTGTCAGCAAGCGCAAGGGCAGTTCCACTTGGCGCATCTACCTTCTGGTTGTGATGTTTCTCAACAATTTCGATGTCAAATCCGGCAGCTGATAGCGTCGGCGCAATTTCTCTAAGTACCTTGAGAAGCACGTTGACCCCGACAGACATATTGGCAGATTTGAGTACCGCAACTTTTTCAGAAGCGCTCTTTACCTTGTCCATCTGTTCATCGGAAAGCCCTGTAGAACAGAGCACAACAGGAATATTCTTGTCTACACAGTAGTCCATCAGTCCGTCCACCGCAGACGCATTGGAGAAGTCAACGATCACATCGACGCTTACATCACACTCCGAAAGCGACTTAAATACCGGGAAGTCGTAGTTGTTCTCACCATAAGCATCAACTCCCGCAACCACATCTATCCTGTCATCATTCTTGCACAGATCTACAATTACATGTCCCATTCGGCCGTTGCAGCCATGCATCAACATTCTGGTAGCCATAAAATCCTCCTCATATTATGAAATTGGTGCCAAAAGATTCTTTTGACACCATTAATGATCAGCAATATTAATTTAAATAAGTCCGAACTTTTCCATTTCTTCGCGAAGCAGCTGCTGATGAGCCGGCTCAAGCTCTGTAAGCGGAAGGCGAAGAGGTCCTACCTCAAACCCTATCATCTTAAGAGCAGTCTTTACAGGGATCGGATTGACTTCTGAAAAAAGAGCCTTCACAAGCGGATATGCCTTAAACTGGAGCTCGCGCGCAGTCTCGAAATCACCCTCGAGGCACTTCTGGCATATCTCATGTGCCTGTCTTGGAGCAACATTGGAAAGAACAGAAATAACACCAAGCCCCCCCACCGACATGATTGGAACTATCTGGTCATCATCTCCGGAATAGAGATCTATGCAGCCGTCGGCAAGAGTCATCATCTTGATAGTCTGTGAAATATTGCCCGATGCGTCCTTAATTCCAACGATATTGCTGTACTTGCGGGCAAGTTCAACTGCTGTCTCGGGAAGTATATTGCATCCTGTCCTGCTCGGTACATTGTAAAGGATTATCGGAAGATCTATCGCCTCCGCCACTGCTCCGAAATGAGCAACAAGACCTCCCTGCGTAGCCTTATTATAGTAAGGAGTAACTGAGAGTATCGCATCTGCTCCATACTCCTGTGCCTCTTTTGACAGCTCGATCGCAGTCTGTGTACAGTTCGATCCGGTTCCTGCAATGACAGGAATCCTGTGTGCCACTCTGTCTATACAGAACTTAACAACATCCATGTGTTCTCTCTCCGACATGGTCGCCGCCTCACCGGTAGTTCCGCATACTATGATGGCATCGGTTCCGTTCTCGATCTGGAACTCAATAAGCCTTGCAAACTCATCGTAATTAACTTCTCCACTCTCTTTAAAAGGAGTTGCTATAGCAACACCTGCACCTTTAAAAATAGCCATAATCCACCTTCTGTCCTTATTAAACTCATCTATCCACAATTAACACAATAGTAACGCAGTAACAATGCATGTGTCAATCCGAAACATTTTATACTTGAAGTAAAAAAAAACGCGTGCTATACTACATTAGTTTGAAATTAAGGTAATGTGTTTTCTTTATTATAAGGAGTAGAGATTATTTATGAAGCAGACAAGGAACGATGTAAGAAATGTAGCGATCATAGCCCATGTTGACCACGGCAAGACCACACTTGTTGACGGACTCCTCAGACAGAGCGGAGTATTTCGTGAGGGCGCTGACGTTGTTGAACGTGTTATGGATTCAGGTGATATCGAGCGTGAGAGAGGAATCACGATCATGTCCAAGAACACAGCCATCACATACAAAGATATCAAGATCAATATCATAGATACCCCCGGTCACGCTGATTTCGGCGGCGAGGTTGAGCGTGTTCTCAAAATGGTAAACGGTGTCATCCTGGTTGTTGATGCTTTTGAAGGCCCTATGCCGCAGACCAAGTTCGTACTTGGCAAAGCTATGGATCTTGGACTTCCTGTCATTGTCTGCATCAACAAAATAGACAGGCCTGAGGCAAGACCTAATGATGTAATAGATGAAGTTCTTGAGCTTCTTATGGATCTGGGGGCAGATGACAACCAGCTTGACTGCCCGTTCGTATTTGCATCGGCAAAGGCAGGAACTTCTTCGCTAAGTCTCGATGAGACAGGCACTGACATGAAGCCTCTTCTTGATACGATCATCAACTACATTCCTGCTCCTGTCGGAGATCCAGATGCCAGCACACAGGTGCTCATCAGTACAATTGACTACAATGAGTATGTAGGAAGGATCGGTGTCGGCAAGGTAGACAACGGCGTTGTTAAGACCGGTCAGGAGGTTGTAGTAGTCAACCACCATGAGCCAGGAAGGCGCATCAAGACCAAGATCAGCAAGCTCTATGAATATGATGGACTTGGCCGCATAGAAGTGCAGGAAGCAAGGATCGGTTCCATCGTTGCGATCTCCGGAATTGAGGATCTCAAGATCGGTGATACTCTCTGCTCTGTCGAGAATCAGGTTGCGATACCTTTCCAGAAGATCTCAGAGCCCACAATTTCGATGAACTTTATTGTCAATGATTCGCCTCTTGCAGGACAGGAAGGCAAATATGTTACTTCAAGGCACCTTCGTGACAGGCTCTATAAAGAGCTCAACACCGACGTATCACTCAGAGTAGAGGATACTGATACTACAGAGACCTTTAAGGTATCAGGAAGAGGCGAGCTTCATCTCTCTGTCCTTATAGAGACCATGAGACGTGAGGGATTTGAGTTTGCGGTCAGCAAGGCTGAAGTTATCTACAAGACCGACTCAGAAGGTCACAAACTTGAGCCCATGGAGAAATGTTACATCGATGTTCCGGATGAGTTCTCCGGCAGCGTTATCCAGAAACTCGGCGAGAGAAAGGGCGAGCTCGTAAATATGGGTGCCGGCAACGGCGGCTATACAAGAATTGAATTCAGCATCCCTTCCAGAGGGCTTATCGGATACCGTGGCGAATTCATGACAGACACAAAAGGAAACGGTATCATCAATACTATTTTTGACGGATATGCCCCTTACAAGGGGGATATGAATTACAGAAAGACCGGTTCTGTTATCGCATTTGAGTCCGGCGAAGCAACTGCTTACGGCCTCTTCAATGCCCAGGATCGCGGACAGCTCTTTATCAAG
>CAMNEA010000101.1 GCA_946536145.1 uncultured Butyrivibrio sp. | reverse complement strand
GGACATTACTGATCCAAATCGTTGATGTTCAGCCTGTCGGGCAAAATGGGACAGATATAGGTTTTGCCACGATCAACTGCTGGTTTCATGAACTGACCGGCGTTCATATGGCCATATATACCATAACTGACTGGCTGGGACTTGTACCTATATTCATATGTCTGATATTTGCTGGCATTGGTCTTGTCCAGCTGATACAAAGGAAGAGCCTGTTTAATGTCGATTCCGACATATTAGTACTTGGGATATACTATATTATAGTGATATTTGGCTATCTGATATTTGAAATGATTCCGATAAATTACAGACCAATCCTGATAGACGGATTCATGGAGGCTTCATATCCATCCTCGACAACGCTGCTGGTATTAAGCGTCATGCCAACGCTCTGGTTCCAGGCAAAAAGAAGGATGAAGAATGAAGTCGTACTGAAATATGTATGCGTCTTTTCAGCGTTGTTCTCCATTTTTATGATTGTAGGAAGAACCGTAGCTGGAGTTCATTGGCTGACAGATATCATGGGATCAATTCTCCTTAGCACGGGATTATTTCTTTTATACAGGGCTATTGTTCTTCTCATTGATGAGAAAGCAAAAGCCTGACAGGGGGTGAAAATGGAGTTTGGCGAAAAACTGCAGGAACTTAGAAAGAATAAAGATATGACTCAGGAAGAGCTGGCAGAGGCTTTATATGTTTCAAGGACTGCCATTTCCAAGTGGGAGTCAGGCCGTGGGTACCCGAGTATAGATTCGTTAAAAGAGATATCGAGATTCTTTTCAGTATCTATAGACGAACTATTGTCGGCAGAAAAGATGGTGTCAATCGCCGAAAAAGAAAACAGGGACAATATCAGATATATCTGCGATATGCTTCTTGGAATCATAGACGTGCTTGCGGTGATTATGATTGTCCTGCCCATATATCCCAATAGGATTGATGGCGTCTATTATGCGGTGAGTCTTCCTGATTATGTTCAGGCAGGAAGCCTAAAGAGTATGCTCTACTGGGCTGTGTTTATTTTCCTGGTAATCATCGGAGCAGTTAAGATTCTTTTGACAAGACTGAGGCAGGAAAAGGGAAGCAGGATCATTACAGCCATATCAGTGATAGTGGGAATTACCGCAGTACTTCTTCTCGCAATGGGCAGGGAAGCCTATGGAGTTTCAATGCTGTTTCTGATGATTGTGGCAAAGGGAATTGTGATCTACAAAATGAGATAAATCATGTGTTTCAGGAGGGATTATGTCAAAGCATTTAGTAAGGAATACAGTTTTAGCAACAGTTACGGTTCTTATGTTCTACTTTGCCCAGGGGGCTGCGGTGGTCATGGGACAGCTTGAGGGTCTTAAGGCTATTACAGCACAGGCGGCTATTATATGGAGCTGTGCATTAGTAGCAATTGCATTTTTTCTTGTCAAGGATCACAGTCTTAGAGGGCTTGGCTTTCAGAAGCCCGTGAGCGGTATGGCTACAAGGTTTTTGTATTACGTTCCACTTATAATTGTGGCCCTGGCTGCTTTTGCAGGTGGAATCATGTCTGATGACAGCGGACTGTTTATTCCTAATCTTATATTTACACTGGGGATAGGACTGACAGAGGAACTATACTTCAGGGGTATCATTTGCAATATGTGGAAAGAAAAGGAGACAAAGGCCATCATTATTTCATCAGTTCTTTTTGGAATGAGTCATCTGCTGAATGTAATGGGTGGGGCTGGACTTGCAGAAACACTTTTGCAGATGGCGTTTGCATTTACCTACGGAGTTGTAATGGCTTTTGTGATCCTCAGGACAAAGAGTATCTGGCCATGCATTTTGCTACATGCATTTCATGATTTCTGCGGTTTCATCACGAATGAAGGTGATATGAAACTGAACATAATAGTTGGAACTATCCAGTTTGCAGTGCTTCTGGCGTATTGCATATATCTGGTAGTTAAAATGAAGGAGAAAAACAATGAGTAATTATATAATTCGCTTAGAAGAACAGAAAGATTATAGAGATGTTGAAAATCTTGTAAGAGAGTCATTTTGGAACGTGTATCGTCCCGGATGCAGTGAGCACTATGTGATTCATGTGCTGAGGGACGATCCGGCATTTGTTCCGGAGCTTGATTTTGTCATGCGCCTAAGCGTGCAGGAGAATGATCCTGGGGATCATTCTGTCGCAGAACAGGACGGAATGCTTATCGGTCAGAACATGTTTATGAAAACTGTTATTGAAGCTGATGATGGCAGGGAGATCCCGGTACTTACCATGGGTCCAATAGGAATCACGCCGGAGCTTAAGCGCAAGGGTTATGGTAAGAAGCTGCTTGATTACTGCCTGGAGAAAGCGACAGAAATGGGATTCGGAGCAGTCCTTTTTGAGGGGAATATAGGATTCTACAGCCACTGCGGATTTGATTATGCAAGCAAGTTTGGAATTCGTTATCATGATCTGCCTGAAGACGCAGATTCATCATTTTTTCTGTGTAGAGAATTGATCCCGGGATACCTTGATGACGTAACCGGAGTATATCAGACCCCTCAGGGCTACTATGTTAAAGATGAGGATGTAGAGGAATTCGATAAACAGTTCCCACCCAAGGAAAAGAAAAAGCTCCCGGGGCAGTTGTTTGACTGATGACAGAGGGAAGGGAGTCTTATGTTTGAAACAGGTCATGGAGAAGCATGTAGCGTTAATGGAGTCAGCTATATAATTAGGAAGCTCCTTGGCAAGGGTAAGGGAGGATATTCATACCTGGCAGTAAAGGATGGTAAGGAGTATGTCTTAAAACAGATACACCACGAGCCTTGTGCATATTACCAGTTTGGTGACAAGATCCAGTCTGAAATAAATGATTACAGAAGACTGACGGCGATTGGAATTAGAATGCCCAAAATGATTGATGCTGACATTGATAAAGAACGCATTGTGAAGGAATACATAGACGGTGAGACTATCTATGAGCTTGTTGCCAGAGATCAGATGGATCCTGATTATATAAGACAGGTAAAAGCAATGTGTGAACTCCTATATCCTGCAAAGACCAATATTGATTATTTCCCGACGAATTTTGTTGTTCATGATGGAGAGCTTTTCTATATTGATTATGAGTGCAATGATTATATGGAAGAGTGGGACTTCGAGAACTGGGGAATAAAATACTGGTCAAAAACTCCGGAGTTTTTGGAATACTATAAAGAGCATATGAAAAAACATCTGTTGACATGAAGTGCTCTGAGGTATAACATATATCAAAACGATATATCTATTTGATATATGTGAAGGAGTGTTCAATGAAGCGTCAGACAATAAGAAGAACGATTATTCTCATATCATTCCTGCTGTTTCCAATAACAGCGTGGTACTTTTCACCATACCTGATAATCATGGCAGCATCAGAACATATCATGAACGGAAGCTTTATAGTCTTTATGAGCTTGCTTATTTTTTCGGTGTTCTTTGGACGTGCCTTTTGCGGATATCTCTGTCCGGCAGGAGGGCTACAGGAATGTGTAGCAAGATGCAATGATAAGTCCGCGAAGCAGGGCTGGAGGAATAAGATTAAATACGTTATCTGGATACTGTGGATCTCCGCTATAGTTGTGACTTTCATCCTCGGGAAAAACCATGTAACCATAGATCCGTTTTTCATGACAGATCACGGTATTTCAGTGACAGAAATACATAACTATATTATCTATTACGGAGTACTTCTGATATTGGTTCTTCCGTCACTGATACATGGAAGGAGAGCAACATGCCATTATCTTTGCTGGATGGCGCCATTTATGGTGATCGGGAGCAGCATAGGTCGTTTTCTTTATGTCCCCCAGCTTCATGTTGAAGCATCTGCTGCGGACTGTATTTCATGTAACAGGTGTTCAAGGGCTTGTCCAATGGGGCTTGACGTCGCACATATGGCAAAGGAAGGCAGCAATTCAAAGTGCACCGAGTGCATATTGTGCGGAGCTTGTGTTGATGAATGTCCGAAAAAAGTTCTAAAATACTGTTGGAGGTGGAAATAATGGCCAAAGACAGAAAGATAGATATGGTGATTCTGGGATTGTTATCCCATGATAATCTGACCGGATATGATATAAAAAAACAGATTGACGGAAGTATAAGGCTTTTCTGGAAGGGGAGCTTTGGCAGCATTTATCCTGCTCTTTCGGAACTGGAAAAACAGGGCAGCGTAAGGCGCCTTAAGAATAATGACGGTGGCGGCCGGGAGAAGATCATTTACAGCATTACCAGTCAGGGAAAAGAGATACTCAGGGCCTGGGTAAGAGACGAGAAAGCAAGTAATGATCTTAAATATGAGACTTTGATGAAACTGTTTTTCGGAGGAGTGGAAAGCAAAGAGACAGCACTTAGGAATATAGAAGTCTTTGAAGAGCAGATAAAGGCTGACCTTAAGGTATTGCAGATATATAGGGCTAATATTGAAAAAGCACTTGATGAAGAAGATCATGTGTATTTTTATCTTACAATCTTGTTTGGAATAGAAACCTATGAGGCATACTTGAAATGGTGCAACAAAGCAAGAAAAGTTCTGGCATGAAAAGAATTGTAGTTTATTTCTCATTAGAAGGTAACACAGAGTATATAGCAGATGAACTGGCAAAGGCACTTCCGGCAGATAAATTAAAGCTTGTTCCAAAGAAAGCGTATTCTACCAGTGGATTCTCAAAGTTTTTCTGGGGCGGGAAGAGTGCTGTTATGGCAGAAAAACCCGAGCTTGAGGCATACGATCTGGACGTGTCAGCTTATGATGAGATTATTTTTG
>CAMNEA010000100.1 GCA_946536145.1 uncultured Butyrivibrio sp. | reverse complement strand
TGGTGAAGAAGGTACATATCCTTCTGTCCAACCTCAGGGAAGTCATACTCTCTCTTTATCTCCATGGGCTTGGTCTCAACCCAGTGGCCATCCTCCCAGTAGCTGCCGTTGGCGCTTACTTCGCGAAGGTTTATCTCGGGGTTGAAATTGGTAGCAAAAGCATAGCCGTGATCTCCGCCGTTGCAGTCGAGGATATCAATGTAGTCAATCCTGTCAAAATAGTGCTTCTTGGCATAGGCAGTAAAGACACTTGTCACGCCCGGGTCAAATCCTGTTCCGAGAAGTCCCGTGATCCCGGCCTCCTTGAATTTATCCATATATGCCCACTGATAGCTGTAGTCAAAGTAAGCTGTAAAGCCCTTCTCCCTGCATCTCTTTTCATAGGCGGCACGCCATACGGGCTCGTCCGTATCCTCAGGCTCGTAGTTGGCAGTGTCTATATAGTCCACCTTGCACTCAAGGCAGGCGTCCATGATTGCCAGATCCTGATAAGGAAGCGCCACATTGAGCACAGCATCAGGCTGATACTTCCTGATCACTCTTGCCACATCTTTGGCATCGTCCGCATTGACCGTTGTTGTCGTGATCTTGACAGGATATCCCTGCTTCTCAAGCTTTTCCTTGAGAGCGTCGCACTTGCTCACCGTCCTGCTTGCAAGGCACATCTCCGTGAACACCTCTTTGTTCTGCGCACATTTCTGGATTGCAACCTGCGCAACGCCTCCACATCCTATAACTAAAAGTCTCATCTTTCTACCTCCATTAGATTCTATTAACGCGACATATCCTCTTCTTCCTGAAGAAGGTCTTCAACATACTTGGGCAGCATGAAGGCTCCCTTGTGAAGATGCGTCGTATAGTACCAGGTCTTGATACCTCTCTCATCCCATCTGTCGGGGTTGAAGTCCTTGAGAGGGTGATACTTCTTGCTGGCAAATCCAAAGAGCCAGTATCCCGCAGGGCATGTTGGAATGTGCGCCTGGTAGACCCTGTTGACCGGGAACACCCTGTAGGCCTTTCGGTGCATGGCTCTGCAGCTCTCCTCGTCCTCATCGTAGAACGGGCTGCCGTGCTGATACACCATTATCCCGTCGTCATGCAGTGCCTTGTAGCAGCTTCCGTAGAACTCCTTGGTGAAAAGTCCTGCCTCATGCCCCAGAGGCTCCGTCGCATCATTTATGATGAGGTCGTACATGTCCTCACATTTGCGAAGATACTTAAGTCCGTCCTGATAAAAGATATGCACCCTGTCATCCTCAAGTCCTATTGCGTTGTCAGGGAAATACTGCTTGCATACATCCACAAACATCGAGTCGGGCTCTACCACATCTATGACCTTGATCTCCTCATAGTGTGTAAGCTCCCTCGCAACACCTCCGTCTCCTCCTCCAAGTACCAGAACTCTCTGAACCTTGGGGTGAACGGCCATCGGCACGTGTACTATCATCTCATCATAGGTAAACTCGTCCTTCTCAGAGAAAATGATATTGCCGTCAGAAGTGAGGAACTTGCCAAATTCCGGCGAGTCAAACACATCGATCCTCTGAAATTCACTCGTACCGGAAAAGAGCTGTTTGGACAGTCTTATGCTTATCTTGACATTTCCGGTATGCATATCACTGAACCAGTAATCCATCTCTGCCATCTGTTTTTCTCCTATTATGTGAGTCAGACAAAACTCTGCCGGCTCACAGATCACTTAAGTACCAGAAGCTCGGAAATATCCTCGCTCTCAGGTCCCTGCATCGAACAGCCTTTTTCCCTGGCTGTCCTTATATATTCAAGTATCTCTTCGGTTATCATCTCGCCGGGTGAAAGAATCGGTATCCCAGGAGGATAACACATAACAGACTCGGCGCTTATCCTGCCAATTGTATCCTGTAAGGGAAGCGGTTCTTTTTCTGCGTAGAAGGCTTCCTGCGGCGTTGCCTTGACGATAGGAGTCACATACTCCGCTGAGAAAAAGCTCTGCTCAGGCTTGGAATAGAGCCTTCTTATGTCGGCGAGTGCACCCGCGAGCCTCTCAATATCCTGAAGTCTGTCGCCTATAGATATGTAGGCCATAACATTGGACAGATCGCCAAACTCCATCTGGATGTCATATTCATCACGCAGAAGGTCATAGACCTCAATTCCCGTAAGACCGATGCTCCTTGTGTTCACAACAAGCTTGGTCTCATCAAAATCAAATATGCTTCCACCGTTCTTGAGCTCATTGCCATAGGCGTAATATCCGCCGATATCGTTTATCTCTTCTCTGGCATACTTGGCCATGTCAGTAACTTTTTTAAAACTTGTCGCTCCGTTGAGAGCCAGATTCCTCCTTGAAATATCAAGACTTCCAAGGAGCAGGTAACTTGCGGAAGTGGTCTGGGTCAGGTTGACTATCCTGCTGATATATCCGACATTGGCATCGGGTCCGCACAGAAGGATTGAGCTCTGCGTCAGACTTCCGCCCGACTTGTGCATGCTTATGGCCGCCATATCAGCCCCTGCCGCCATTGCACTGAGGGGAAGCCCCGGACCAAAATAGAGGTGCGTTCCGTGTGCCTCATCAACAAGCGCCTTCATGCCATTGGCATGAGCAAGCTCGACTATGCCCTTTAAGTCGGAGCAGATCCCGTAATAAGACGGGTTGTTTATAAGGATTGCCTTGGCGTCAGGGTTCTCCTCAACAGCCCTCTTCACATCCCCAAGCTCCATTCCAAGAGGTATACCCAGCTTGGTGTCAACCTTGGGGTCGATGTAAACCGGAACCGCGCCGCACAGGATCAGTGCGTTGATGGCACTCTTGTGAACGTTCCTTGGCATAATGATCTTCTCGCCCATCTTGACATTCGAGAGCACCATCGCCTGAACTGCACTCGTGGTCCCATTGACCATCATGAATGCGTGAGCTGCTCCAAAGGCATCTGCCAACAGCTCCTGCGCCTCTTTTATAACGGAAACAGGGTGACACAGATTGTCAAGCGGCTTCATGGAATTCACATCGATGCCAACACATCTGTCCCCCAGAAAACTCACAAGTTCGGGGTTTCCCCTTCCCCTCTTGTGACCGGGAACGTCAAAGGGCACTACCCTCTGCTTCCTAAATCTCTCGAGAGCCTCATAAATCGGGGCTCTTTTTTGCCTTTCAAGATCCAACTAAACTTCCTCCCAAATAAAACACAATAGAAATAAACATATTAAAAGAGGTGGCATGTCCCTTTGGCATACTACCCCTATGAATGATACTATAACTTCCTCTTTTATTAAAGTCATTTCACACTTTTTTTGATATAATTAACATTAGATTCAAAGGAGGTTTATATGGCGTTTGAAAGAAAGATTTTCCGTTCCGACATGCAGGAGTGCTCTCTGTGCTACAACGCTCCGTGTGACAGTTCATGTCCTATTCTGATTCCTTCTGATTATCTTCGCAGCATCTGGTTTGACAATGAAGCTGTAGCTTCCAAGCTCATCCCCGATGCCAATGTATGTCTTACCTGCAACGCACCCTGCGAGGATGCCTGCGTTAAACCTCACAAGGTTCCGATCAAAACCCTTTTGACAAGGCTTCACGACGAAGTCAAACCATTTCATGAGGTTCCCTATAAAGATGACTTTAACAACCTAAGAACCGGTCTTTGCGGTATAGAACTTGAGAATCCTTTTCTGCTCTCATCTTCTGTAGTTGCCTCCAGCTATGATATGTGTGCGAGGGCCTTTGAAGCCGGCTGGGCAGGCGCTGCCTTCAAAACTATCTGCAATTTCGAGATCCACGAGGTATCTCCAAGGTTTTCCGCAATAAAAGGCGACGGTAAGACTTTTACCGGATTCAAGAATATCGAGCAGCTCTCTGATCACAGTGTTCCTGAGAACATGGAGGTATTCAGAAAGCTCAAAGAGCACTATCCCACCAAATTCATACTTGCATCGATCATGGGCCGGGATGATAAAGAGTGGGCTTATCTTGCAAAAGAATGTGAGACAAACGGAGCAGACGCCCTTGAGCTTAATTTCTCCTGCCCAAACATGAAGGAGGGAGGACTTGGCTCCGATATCGGTCAGAATCCTGAGCTTGTAGAGCACTATACAAGAATCGTTAAAGAGTCCGTTTCCATACCGGTACTTGCAAAGCTCACTCCAAATGTTGCAAACATGTCTCCTGCTGCAGAGGCTGCAAGGCGCGGAGGCGCAGACGGCATTGCCGCCATCAACACAATTAAGAGCATCATGGATATAAACCCTCACACCTACGTCTCCGAACCCTCTGTTCATGGTAAATCCGCCGTTGGCGGCTACAGCGGCAACGCTGTAAAACCGATAGCACTCAGGTTCATCACAGAGCTTGGTCTTAATGACAATCTCAAAGATATGCATCTCAGTGGGATGGGCGGAATTGAGACGGTCTCAGATGCACTTGATTTTCTGCTACTTGGAGCTGACACTCTTCAGGTCACAACGGCAGTCATGCAGTACGGATACAGGATAATCGAAGACCTCACATCAGGTCTTAGCTACTACCTTCAAGAAAAGGGCTTTAACAGTGTAAAAGATATAAAGGGGCTTGCACTGGATTTCGTCAGTATGTCAACAGATACACTTGAAAGAGATACAGTAGTCTATCCAAAGTTCCATCCCAACAAGTGCATCGGCTGCGGAAGGTGCATGATCTCATGCGACGATGGCGGCCATCAGGCAATATATCTTTCCGAAAACAGAAAGCCCCGCCTCGATCCTACCCGCTGCGTAGGATGTCATCTATGCGTCCTTGTCTGTCCTCAGAGAGCAATCACCAGCAGCGGAAGGCGCGTTGAGAAAAAGGATCAGACTAGTTAATAATCTATGTATTTTTGTATGACTTCTTGAATGATATTTCAGAAACCCGCAGGCTGCGGATTTCGTGAGAACATGATACGAGAGGCAAACAAGCCCTGCGACGCAGTCGCTTTAGGATGGCTTGTTTTTGGCATTTTTGAATCTTTGATTCAAAAATGCAAGTAATTCTGGAATTATGTAAATAGGTCGTTTTGATCCGAGGCCCGCGAAGGACCG
>CAMNEA010000099.1 GCA_946536145.1 uncultured Butyrivibrio sp. | reverse complement strand
AACACAACTATAGCGAACATTTGTTCTTCTGTCAACCACAAAATAGAAAATAGCCAATGATTTTATGAACCACCCATTACATTGCTTAAGACCATCTATTGTAAAGTCTGCTTCCACAAGCCTTGATTCAATATCTGATTCATGTCTGATGATTTCATCATAGTGCTCTTCTATGTAACCCGCAGTCATTGCCAGGCATATAAACTCTATGTTCTGAAGGTACTCTTCAGAAAAGCTTTTTCTCCACGTAGGTGGAACATAACATCCTTCCACAATCAGATTCTGCTCGTTCTCTAAGGCAGTTTTAATCATTTCACGCACTATGGGCCATAAATAATCCGTAAGTTCATCGTCATCTTCCGGAGTCAGCTGCGTATTGCCGCTTCGGATCAGTCCCATCTTCAGATGGTCTATGGAAAGATATGGATATTTATATTTTTCTAGCAGTCTCTGCGCCAGAACGGTCTTGCCTGTATGGGATGCTCCCGTTATCAGTATTATCATATATCCTCGTTTTAAATTCAGAATATTACTTATTTGATCGACTTCACAAACAGAAAGTCAGGCTTGTGGTACAGATCATAATAGTCTGGGTACTTCCTAACAAGCTCTTCTGTAGGATATGGCTCAACCATCTTTACAATCCTGAATCCGTTGTCTGAAAGTGTATTTACTATAGTTGAGAACATCCTGTGATATCTCTGCACGCCTTCGACAAACCATGTAGAATCTTTTCTTCCTTCTATGCAGTAATCTGCAATATTGGCGTGAATTTTTTTGCCATTCTCATCTCGAGTCCATCTGTCACCTGTACCTGAATAACATGTTGTAAGAGGGTGCTCCTGCGAGAAAAGATCATCCAGACAGCCTATACATTAAAGTTCCTTCTCATAACAAAGAAAGTCCTGATCGTACATATAACATTCTCCAACCACATTAAAACCAAAGACAGCGTAGCACTTAATGGCCTTCACGTTATGCTTATTTACAAGAAAATGAATGCTCTTATAGCCACGTTCCTTCAGCGCATCCAAGCCATGCTGCATCATTTTTCTTGCAATCCCCTTATTCTGCATAGCTGGAGTAACTGCGAGCCGAGCCAGCTCTCCACCGGGGAAAAGATCCCTGTTCCAGCATTCAAGATTATCTACATCCTCATCCACTTCTATGGATATAGCCGCAATAACCTTTCCGGTCTCTTTCATAACAAATAGAGCATCGCGGGACAGATCAAAATCAATAGTCTCGTTTGATGGATAATCTTCATCCCATGGACAAAACTCCCTGCCCTTCTGCTCCTCATATAAATCCAAAATCTGCTGCCTGTCCTCCTCAGTAGCAAGTATTATATTGTTCATGGTCTTCCCCGGTATCAAACCTATCCTCCTTAAATCACTTCAACGGCAGTGCATTGTAAAGCCTTTCTGAAATCTCCCGCCTCTTAGCTTCAGCAAATCCATCGACGTGCCGATAATACACTGCCTGATAATCATCAAATGCGGATCTGAAATAGGCTGAATAATACTCTGCCAGCTTCTTTGAATCCTCTGAACTTGTACACCTGAAAAATACTTCTCTCCAAGCGCAGTTCTTATCTGCTCCTTCAGTTTCTCATAATATTCTTTAGTTATAGCAAGTTCCTGCATCTTTCCTCCATCCAGACATACGGAAACTATCCACATGCCTATTACACAATATTTTACACCAACGTTTTGATTACAAAAATAAGATTTTTGAAAGTTGTCAGTTTCAAAAACCGGAGGAAACGGATATCTGCCTATGTAGGTTTCCCAATTAAAAATGTTCAAATCTGAACGTTAAAAATGAGCATAATAAAAAAGACGGTCCATGGAACACTCCACAGACCGCCGAATAGAACTGCTATATTTTTTATTTAAATAGCTTTCTTCCTGCTCCGATACAGATGCAGGCACCTACTATTGATACTACAAGGCTGCCTATCCATCCGTTGGCAGATAAACCTATGAGATTAAATACCAATCCTCCGACAAATCCTCCTCCAACTCCAAGAAGAATATTCTTCAGAGTTCCTGATGATTCTCCCATTATTCTGCTAGCTATGAAGCCCGCGATGGCTCCAAAGATAAGCCCCATTATCAGTCCCATACTTTTTCTCCTTCAATATTGGTCCTAAGGGGAACCGCTTGCGGTGGATCCCTTAGGATGGTCTACTGTTTTCATATCTTGCTTTACACTACCATATTTATTTTACTTCATCAGTGGTTCCGTCTTTCTTGACCACTTCCAGTCTGCATCCAAGCCCAAATGCCGCTACAGATCCGGCAATCAGTGCCCATGGTGCTGCTGCGAGTCCTATTATACCACCAACTATTCCAACATTAACAGGCATACTGAAAACTATCTCGTCGCCTTTCCTGATCTGGACTCTGTCGACATTTCCCTCTGCAACTATCTTTTTCAGCTTATCTATCAATGCTTTGATGTCATCACCTATATCTTTTGTATCCGGCCTGATAAGCCTGATAGCTGCATCAACGTCTCCGTCTGTTTTAACAAGTGCTTCCTTGGCATCTTTGAATTCGACACCGGTCTGCTCCATAACTTTTTCTACAGCTTCTAACGTAATGTTCATATCATTCTTCTCCTCTCTTTTCAATTCACGCGTGGCTGAAAAGACTTACCAGCCATGCAACTATAAGTATCGGAAGTGCAATATATATCAACCCGCCAAACAATAAGACCATTAATATAGCAGGCAGGAATACGATAACAAGCATCACCTTCATGAAGCTCCAGGATGCCCGGAATGCAAACCCAATCAGTCTTCCAAATACGCCAAAGAAAAGAATTAAAAATAACAATGTCATCATAATCATCACCCTTCTTTCCAAAACAGCATCATCATTATCAGCAGTTGGTTTCTCAGTACATTTTCTTTTCCTCTTTCGCATTCACAAACTTTATAAATTTCTTGTTGATGATATCATTATATTAAAACTGTTCGTGCAAATATATGACTATCTCAGTAACTTTGCATGATTTATTTCACTCTTTAGGAAAAATAGAGGCACATCATGGCTACATATGCTATTTCTGATCTTCATGGACAATATGGAATATTTGAAAAACTTCTTGAGGTCATAGATTTTTCTGACGATGATTACATGTATGTTCTTGGCGATGCCATAGACAGAGGCCCTGATGGGATCAGAATACTCCAAAAGATAATGACTTCACCAAACATGGATCTTCTTATAGGGAATCATGAGTTCTTAATGCTTAACTCCATGGATCTTGACGGTTCCATAGACTTGTTCCCGTGAAAAGATGCTGACTTATGGCTTAACTACAACGGCGGAGATCATACTTTTTCTCAGTACAAACAGTCTTCCTGAGACACTGGGAAAGGATAATCTGGAGCAAGACGATACCTCACGTATATAACCAAGCATCTTCCATACTTGGCATAATACATCGCCATCCTATAGTGACTGCTATATCACTCAAAAACAAATCCACCTCCATGAAACAGTATAAGACACGGCATCTTTTCTGTCTTGTTCTTCGGAGTAATGTTATTTATTTCAATCATTCCATCTTTGAATGCCGGTATCTTCTTAGTATTCACAGAAAGATCTTTGTCCTTATACAAAAATCCCGGTGTTCGCATGACCTTCTGAGACATTCTGATCATGCGCTCATTGATGGATACTGTGAAATGGTTGTATGGAAAAAACTCCTTATTGATTGGATATCTTGTTTTCTGCAGCTCTTTTTGCATCATTTCTCTTTCCTCTATCTGAGATCATTGTTCAAACTTCTCTATTCTTTGGGTTGCACTTGTAGGTTACATTTAGCCAGTCCCGCCCAAAGCGCCTTACCTTTATCATACGATGACTCTTATTAGAATCATATACACGATAGTTCCAGCCAATATGCTAAGAACTGCATTCCTTTTCCATGCCTGAATCACTATTACAAAAGCTCCGGCAATAAGCTCCGGTGCTCCATATGGATGCTTAAGTAGAGAAATATCCTTTAGGCAATATATGACCAAAAGACCTATGATTGCCTGTGGTAGTACCCTTCCAAGATATGATATGTAGTCAGGGGTATTCTTTCCAAACACCAAAAATGGAAGAAATCGGAGGAGCATAGTAGTAATGGCCATTACTCCAACAAGTATAGCCGCTCTCATATTGTCTCTTCCTCCTTCCTTCTGATCAGTGTAAGTACAAATGTGATAAGAAACATCGCCGGTATCAGAAATTTGTCAGGTCCCAAAAGTACCAGGCATAATGTCGTACATAATATTCCTATTACAGCAGGAACATGATTCTTTGAAGTAATCCACTGCTCTGTAAAAGCTGCTATAAACAAAGCAGTCATAGAAAACTCTATACCTCTGGTCGAAAAAGGAATTACTTTCCCCAGGATGCTGCCTATCAGAGTCCCCATAACCCAATAACTCTGATTGAATAAAGACACAAGAAAGCGGTACAGATTATCATTATCATTGTCATCACACAGAAGGGAATAGGTTTCATCTGTAAGTGCAAATATCATATATGGCTTGTACTTCCCGGCATTTTTGTACTTATCTATCATAGAAATGCTATAAAACAGGTGTCTGCCATTTACCATTATTGTTGTGATCGCAGTTGTAATCACAGACGCTCCACCAGTAAGCAGTCCTACACCAACATATTGCATGGAGCCGGCGTAAATAAACAGGCTCATAGATAACGCCCAAAGCATCCCATATCCTGCGTTTCTAAGTAATATCCCAAATCCTGTTCCCAGTACGATGTACCCTGCCATGACTGGAACTGTTTTGTAGAAAGCCTTACTAATCGTATTTTTTTGTTGTTTCATTTGCTTTTATCCTTCATTGAGCTAAAGTGTTTTACATAATTATAGAGAATATAATAATAGCGCACAATCTATTTTTATAGACTGTACGCCATTTTCTTTACAAATTGTTCACATGACTTTTAATCTCAGTTAAAGTTCAATCTGTATTATAAGTTCATCAAGAGGAACACAAAACCTCTTGCCCACATAAATAAAACATTTCTTTTTCATAACACCCCTTCAGTGAAATACCTGAAGGGTCCTCCCTAAAAC
>CAMNEA010000098.1 GCA_946536145.1 uncultured Butyrivibrio sp. | reverse complement strand
AGCTCAAGGAGTTCATTGCAAGATTCTCCGCCAACGCAAGTAAGTCCAAGCAGGCTACTTCGAGAAAGAGAGCATTGGAGAAGATCGAGCTCGATACTATCAAGCCTTCCAGCAGAAAGTATCCATACATTGACTTCAGACCCAACAGGGAGATCGGCAATGAGGTTCTTACCGTTGACGGAATCTCCAAGACCATAAACGGTGAGAAGGTTCTTGACAATATTTCATTCGTGGTTCAGCACGATGACAAGATTGCCTTTGTCGGTGGCAATGAGCTCGCCAAGACAACTCTTTTCCAGATCCTTATGGGAGAGATGGAGCCTGATGAGGGAGTTTACAAGTGGGGCGTAACCACAAGCCAGGCGTACTTCCCCAAGGACAATTCGTATGAGTTTGACAATGACTATACCATTACCGAGTGGCTGACCGGCTATTCAGAGATCAAGGATTCAACCTATGTAAGAGGCTTTCTTGGCCGTATGCTCTTTGCCGGTGAGGACGGTATCAAGAAGGTTAAGGTTCTCTCAGGAGGTGAGAGAGTGCGCTGCATGTTGTCCAAGATGATGATATCAGGTGCCAACTGCCTTATCTTTGATGAGCCGACCAACCACCTTGATATGGAATCTATTTCTGCGCTCAATGACGGAATGATCAAGTTCCCGGGAGTTGAGCTCTTTGCCTGCCGTGATCACCAGGTAGTGCAGACAACCGCCAACAGGATCATGGAGATCCTGCCTGACGGAACCCTGGTAGATAAGAGATCTACCTATGATGAGTACCTTGAAAATGATGAGATGGCAAGAAAACGTACAGTTTACAATACTGTTGCTGATGAGGAAGAGGATGACTAAGCCTTTTTTGTCATGATAAATAACGTTTAAAAATGGAGGAGCAAAAGAATGCAGGATTTTAAGCCGGTAAAAGAGGGAAAAGTTCGTGAGATTTATGATGTTGGGGACAACCTTATCATGGTTGCCACTGACAGGATTTCAGCGTTTGACGTGATCCTTAAGAACAAGGTCACCAGGAAGGGAACTGTTCTTACACAGATGTCAAGATTCTGGTTTGACTTTACCAGGGACATTGTTAAGAACCATATGGTAAGTGTTGATACAGCAGATATGCCTGAGTTTTTCAGAAAGCCCGAGTTTACAGGCAACAGCATGCTCTGCAAGAAGCTCACCATGATACCTGTTGAGTGCATTGTGCGCGGATATATAACAGGAAGCGGCTGGAACAGCTACAAAGAAAGCGGGACAGTCTGCGGCATCAGACTCCCTGAGGGCCTTAAGGAGTGCGACAAGCTCCCTGAACCTATCTACACACCAAGCACCAAGGCTGAGATCGGTGACCACGACGAGAACATTGATTTTGACAAGAGCGTGGAAGTACTTGAAAAGGCATTCCCGGGCAAAGGCAAGGAGTATGCTGAGAAGATCCGCGACTATACGATAGCTCTTTACAAAAAGTGCGCTGATTATGCGCTCACAAAGGGCATCATCATAGCTGACACCAAGTTTGAATTTGGCGTCGATGAGAACGGTGAGGTTGTACTCGGAGATGAGATGCTCACTCCTGATTCATCAAGATTCTGGCCTGCAGACGGATATGAACCCGGACATGGCCAGCCCTCCTTTGACAAGCAGTTTGTGAGGGACTATCTCAAGGCCAATCCTGAGTGCGATTATGATCTTCCACAGGATGTTATTGATAAGACTATAGAGAAATATCTGGAAGCGTATAAGCTTCTGACAGGAAAAGAACTAAATTAAGTTGATATGAGCTCGTGAGTCAGTGGGGACGTTACAGTTTTGAGTCAGTGGGGACGTTACAGTTTGACTCGTTTTGCAGAGCAAAACGAGTCAAACTGTAACGTCCCCACTGACTCATTAATCGCCTACATCGAAGTTTTCGAGAATATTTTTCTTCATTTCAGGTTTGGAATCCCCATGCTTTACCATCAGCATCGTGAAGAAAGCCAATGTAGAGAACACAAATGCATATGGGAACAGAGTCCTGTATGACACATGCTCAAGCAGAAAGCCTGACAGGATCGGGGTAAAGACCTGGGCGGCCATGGAAAATGTATAGTAGGTTCCGGTGTATTTACCGATGTCTCCTGAACTGCTCATCTCAACGACCATCGGATATGAGTTTACATTAATTGCAGCCCAGCCGATGCCGATCAGAGCAAAGAGAATGTTTATCAGGGCGGAATAGGAATTCATCGCTGCAATTGCAATGTAGCTGATGCTCATTAGGAGAACGCCTGCAAGGATCATCTTTTTGCGACCTGTAGCAGATGAGATGCGGCCAATGGGGATGTAGCTCAGGACTGCCGCTACTGTGCCGACCATCAGTGCGCCTGCGTAGCTTCCGCCCTCGAGGTGCCATACCTCAGTGACATATCTGGTGAAGGCGGTTGTTACAGCGTTGTAGGCCATGTACCAGAATGCTACGGAAAAGAGCAGATAGACAAGACTTTTAAATACTTCAGGCGGAAGCTTTTTTCCCTTGTTGGTATTATCTTCATCTGCGCCGGAGTCTATTTTATCGCCGAGAGAATTAAGGCCACCCTCTGATTCAATCTGATTTCTGATCCGGTTCTCATTTACTGTAAAAAACAGTACAATCACTGAAATTCCCATACATACGACAATACTGATAACAAGAGGAACATAGTCTGTCGCGGCAGGGTCATTACTGCCCTTTAAAAGCAGCATTGTCATGACGAGCGTGAACACTCCGCCGAGCGCGCCCATGAGATTGATGACTGCATTGGCGCTGCTTCGAAGAGGTGCGGGAGTCAGATCCGGCATCAGTGAAACTGCAGGCGATCTGTAAGTGCCCATTGCAATAAGAAGAAGCAGAAGGATAAGTATGAAGAATCCAAGATTTCCCGAGGGCTTTGCGACCATCATCAGTACGAGGAAAAGAACTATCGAAAGGATGGTACCTACAGTGATAAAGGGCATTCTTTTCCCAAGCTTTGTACTGCTCCTGTCGGAGATGATGCCAAAAAGCGGCAAAAGGAACAGGGCAAGTATGTTGTCGAGCGCCATTATGGCACCTGTCGCGGTTTCTCCCAGGTTAAAGGTGTACTTAAGTATCTTCGGGATCTCGTTGTCATAAAACTGCCAGAAAGCAGTGATGGAGAGGAATGCAAGGCCTATGAGCATTGTTCTTTTGTAGTTGAGTTTCATTGGTGTAATCCCCTTTTTTTCGTATAATAATAGTCAAATTATAAACTTTTTAGAAAAACTTATAAAGTCTTCATTGCTTTATAATAGAAAGCAAGTTAAAATGTATTGCGGACAAGTTAGATATTTAACAATAGGAAGTGGTTTTAAATGTTTGTTTTACAGGTTATTTGCTTGATTTTACTGATCTTTATGATCCTCTATTTACTGATGATTATGCCGAGGATGACAGGCAGACCTGACAGAAGACCACACCTTGACGTGCTCTATGCCCACAGAGGGCTGCATGATAATTCATCGGATGCCCCGGAGAATACGATGGCTGCTTTCAGGAAGGCAGTTGACGCGGGATATGGTATCGAGTGTGACGTACAGCTCACCGCAGATGGTATCCCGGTTATTTTTCACGACTTTACTCTCGCAAGAGTGGCCAGATACCCGGAGGGCAGGGAGCCCGAGGATGCAGTCAGGAATGCTGACGGGAGCCTCGGAGTAAAGGGCAAGGTGATTGATTACACCTATGAAGAGCTTTTGGAATTTCACATTCTCAATTCTGAAGAGAGGATTCCGAAGTTTGAAGATTTTCTGAAACTTGTCGATGGGAAGGTTCCACTTATCGTCGAGCTCAAGATCGAACTTAAGGATTTGTCTGTATGTCCCAAGGTCGATGCGCTGCTTGGCAGTTACAAGGGGGTGTATTGTATAGAGTCCTTTAATCCGCTGGGAGTTTTCTGGTACAGAAGAAACCGTCCGGATGTCCTTCGCGGACAGCTGTCAGACGAGTTCCACAAAGAGGACCCCAAGGGATTTGGTGTGGCATACATTGTACTTACACTTTTATTCTTTAATTTCCTCACCAAACCGGATTTTATTGCATACAATCACAAATATCCCAGGAATCTTTCGCTATGGCTTTCGAGACATTTGTACGGATGCCTTACTGCAGCCTGGACCATAAAGTCTGAGGAGCAGCTGAAAACGGCAAAAGAGAATTTTGATATCTACATTTTTGACAGCTTTGTCCCGGGGCAGAGCGCATGATAATGGTAATTCCCACTTAAAGACCTTACGGTCCCAAGTGGTAGTTATAAACAAAGTTTAAGGAAAGGTTACCGGCAGAACCGGTAAGAAAGGTAAAAACATGGCGAACAAATGGGTTTATATGTTTAGTGAAGGTGACATGACAATGCGTAATCTTCTCGGTGGTAAGGGTGCTAACCTTGCTGAGATGACAAGCATTGGCCTTCCGGTACCACAGGGCTTCACAATCACAACAGAGGCTTGTACACAGTATTACGAGGATGGTCGTAAGATTAACGACGAGATCATGGCTCAGGCTATGGAAGGCGTTAAGAAGATGGAAGAGATCAACGGCAAGAAGTTTGGTGATCTTCAGAATCCTCTCCTTGTTTCTGTTCGTTCAGGTGCTCGTGCATCTATGCCTGGTATGATGGATACAATCCTTAACCTTGGTCTTAATGACGAAGTTGTAGCAGCTATGATCAAGGGCAATCCTGATCCTGCTTTCGAGCGTTTCGTATATGATTCATATCGTCGTTTCATTCAGATGTTCTCAGATGTAGTTATGGAAGTAGGTAAGAAGTACTTCGAGCAGCTCATCGATGCTATGAAAGAGAAGAAGGGCGTTAAGTTTGACGTTGATCTTACAGCAGCTGACCTCAAGGAGCTGGCTGAGCAGTTCAAGGCTGAGTACAAGAAGCAGCTCGGCAAGGACTTCCCTTCAGATCCTGTAGAGCAGCTCAAGCTTGCTATCGAGGCTGTATTCCGTTCATGGGATAACCCTCGTGCCAACGTATATCGTCGCGACAATGATATCCCTTATTCATGGGGAACTGCTGTAAACGTAATGCCTATGGTATTCGGTAACCTCAACAACGAGTCCGGTACCGGTGTTGCATTCACTCGTGATCCTGCAACAGGTGAGAACAAGCTTATGGGTGAGTTCCTCATCAACGCACAGGGCGAGGATGTTGTAGCAGGTGTTCGTACTCCTATGCCTATCGCTCAGATGGAGAAGGAGTTCCCTGAGGCTTATGCAGAGTTCATCAAGGTTTGTGATACTCTTGAGAATCACTACCATGATATGCAGGATATGGAGTTCACAGTAGAGAACAAGAAGCTCTACATGCTTCAGTGCCGTAACGGTAAGAGAACAG
>CAMNEA010000097.1 GCA_946536145.1 uncultured Butyrivibrio sp. | reverse complement strand
TTAGCAGGTCATGAATAATCCTTCATACTTACAGATTTACATTAAATAGGTTTCTTAGCTTGTTGAAAAATAGGGGCGGCGCATTCTCGTGACTTTAGGATAATATCTATAGCTCTGGAAATTCCAGGGCTATTTTATTTTTGTCTGAAACAAGGTATGATTATTCATAAGTTGTCTGAAAAAGATGTTTGGACAAGGGGAGTAATAGAGTTCTTTTGCAAGCGATAATTAGGAGAGATCAGAACATATGCTTATAGGAATCCTTTCAGATACACATGGACTATTAAGGCAAGAAGTTATCGATGGCTTAGAAGGAGTTGATCATATCATTCATGCCGGAGATATAGACAATAAACAAGTCATAGATCGCCTTGAGGAGATTGCTCCGGTAACTGTTGTAAGAGGTAATGCAGACAAAGAATGGGCTGAATATCTTCCAGAGACCGCAACTGTGGAGCTCCTTGGTAATAAGATTTATGTTATTCACAACAAAGGGAAAATTTTTGATGACCTGGCGGGGATATCAATTATCATTTATGGACACAGCCATAAATATAGCCTGGTAGAAAAAAACGGGCAAGCATGGTTTAATCCCGGATGTTGCGGAAAAAGAAAACCAGACCAGGAAGTTTCTTTTGCAATCCTTGAGATATCAGGCCCGGGAGAGTTTGAATTTCAGAAAAGAGTTATCGCCCCCATGGGACAGGACTCAAAGCTACCAAAGGATATAGATAGAATAACATCCAAGGCAATGGATCTGACTGACAGAGGAAAGACTTACAAAGAGATTGCAAAGAAACTGAAGATTTCAGAAGAACTGGCAGAGAGCATCTGCAGAATGTATCTGACCCATCCCGGAGTCGATGTTGCGGGGATTATACAGCGGATAAGCTGAGGTGGACAGATGGAACTTAAACGAATAGGAATTGAGCAAAAGGAAGCAATAAAAAAGCTGTTTGTAAGTGTTTTTACAATCGAACCCTGGAACGATGACTGAGGCACAGTATAAGTATTGTGAGTTGGAGAAGAAAGATGGAAGCTATATTATAACTGTATATGGTGATGCGCCTTTTCCGGACAACATTGAAGGTCATTAATGGAGACGATATATAACAGAATAAATCAGAACGATAAATCGGCAGTTTGTCTTACAAGGAGAGCAGAAAATGGAATATGTAATAAAGAGTTTGACTCCTGATTTGGCGGAGGATTATTTTGATTTCTTTGATAATAGGGCATTTTCAGATGGATCGCCATTCTATCCGTGTTATTGCAATGCATTCAATCTAAGCAAAGAAAGAATGGAAAAGGAATTGTATCAGAGGGCAGAGGATTATGGTAACGGACTGGAAGGCTGGATAAGAGCACTTAGGAAATCAGCTGAAAGAATGGTGCAGGCAGGAGAAATCAAAGGCTATTTGGCATATGATAATGGAATAGCAATAGGCTGGTGCAATTCGAATGACAGGATGAGCTACTATAGAACCGGTGAATTTGATCTGCATACTTTGCCTGATGATGAGGAATACACACATAACATTGCTCCAGGTGAAGTTAAGGCTATAGTATGTTTTGAAATTTCTCCGGAATACCGGGGTAAGGGAATTGCAACGCAGTTTTTACGTAGAATCTGTGATGATGCAAAGCTTGAAGGATACAAATATGTTGAAGCATATCCGGTAAAGGATGGAGAGAATATAGAAATGGCTTTTACCGGACCGTTACGATTATATGAAAAGGCCGGCTTTGAAATCTTTGAACTGTCCGGCAATACATATACGGTGAGAAAAAAACTGATTCTATAAATGGGAATATATTCCAGTTGAACTAAGTCGCTGCGCGACGGCCTTCCAAGGCTGTGGCGCAGCGTTTTCTATGCTCAAAAATACAAAAGAAAGCGAGAAAATAAAATGGATTTTGAGACATTTAGAGAAAACCTTGCCAGAGATATTAAGGAAACACTTGAGGCCAGGACCGGAACAGACTTTGAGGTCGAGCACCGCACAGCGGAAAAGATGAACGGTAACTATGAGGCAAGCCTGGAAAACCTGGCAGAGTAAAGATCATAGATTAAACTACAAGCCAGTTTTTCATCTGGAAATCAGCCTCCCGAATACTTTCCTATATTTAGAATAATCCTTCTTCCTACAGGAAAGGAAATATGTAATTGTTTTGTCTTCCATATCAAGCGGTACGATTTTCTGCTCTTTATTGTGATATCCCATATTGGCAACATAGTCACTGACAAAAGATAAAGCAGCTCCAAGGCCAATGGCATCACGGAGGGCATCCGTATCGCTTACTGTCATGAGATGGATTCCGGGGAAATGATCGTGTATCCAATCCTCCCAGATGCCAATCTCATTATAGACAATAAGAAACTGCCCCTGCATATCTTTTGGTGTGATTTTTTCAAGATTATAGAATGGGTGTGACTTTGGAACAGAGACTGACATGCTCTCTGTTATGAACTTTGCAGTATAAAAATCACTGTTTTTAGGATCACAACTTGTAACGATAAGCTGATACAGGTTTTGTTTTAACCCTTTTATTAAATGATCGTTATCCTCTGTCCTGGTAGTAACTGACATTTCAGCAAAAAGAGATGTCAGGACGGGCGTAAGCTCCCAAAATGGGATCGGAGCACAGGAGCCTACCGATATGTTTCGCAGGTTCCTGTCATAAGCGTAGACCTGCTCTAACATATTTTCTTCCTGGGACAAAAGCTCTGCGGCTCTGTCTGCGAAGAACATGCCTGTTTTATTTAGCTCTATTTTTCTGTTAGTTCTTACAAATAACTGGATATCCATCATATCTTCAAGCTTTTTCATGGATTTGCTAATGGCGGGCTGCGAGATGTTCATGCTTTCTGCGGCTGCAACAAGTGTGCCGTGTTTTCTTACAGCTACAAGCTGTTCTAAAAGATACGTTTCTATCATATTGATCCCCCTATATATAACTAATGGTTATAAATATATAAATGCGTTTCAGTGTACATTCACGAAGTTATACGTATAATTAAATTATAACAAGAGCAAACAAGCAAAACAATAGTTATATATGATAAGCACATAGGAGGTAAAGAAAATGGAATATGTAATACTTAACACAGGAGCAAAAATGCCACTTGAGGGATTCGGAGCAATGATGTTTGATCCAAATGAGGCGGGCAAGGCAGAAGAGGTTGTTTATACAGCCATTAAAACAGGATACAGATTGATCGACACAGCAGCATCCTACATGAATGAAGACGCTGTAGGCAGAGCTATAAAGAGAGCAATCGATGAGGGCATTGTAAAAAGAGAAGAACTTTTTGTAGTATCAAAGCTCTGGGTACAGGACATGACATCAAAAGAAGCAGCTGCAAAGGCTATCCAGACTTCACTTGACAATTTAGGACTTGATTATATAGATCTTTATCTTGAGCATCAGGCAATGGGAGACTATTTTGCAGCGTGGAGAGCTATGGAAGATGCTTATAAGGCTGGAAAGCTTAAGGCTATCGGCGTGGCAAACTTTTTCCCTAATATCCTTTGCAACTTCTGTGAGCATGTAGAAGTGATCCCGGCAGTAAATCAGGTTGAGCTTCATCCGTTCTTTGTACAGGCAGATGCCCTTGCCAACATGAAAAACTATGGAGTACAGCCAATGGCTTGGTCTCCTCTTGCAGAAGGCAAGCATGGAATCTTTACAGATCCGGAAATGACAGAGATTGGAAAGAAATATGGCAAAACTGCTGCTCAGGTTGCACTCCGCTGGAATACACAGAGAGGAGTAGTGATCATCCCTAAGTCCTCAAACCCTGACAGAATGGCACAGAACCTTGATATCTGGGATTTCACAATGACAGATGAAGAAATGGAAAAGATATCTGCAAAAGATTTGGGACATTCAGAGATCATCAATCACTTTGATCCTGAGGTTGTAAAGATGATTCTGGGAATGAAGATACATCAGTAAGAACATACAGGCCGGTGGCTGATGCCATCGGTCTGTTGTACGAGATAGAATGTAAAAATGGTGGCAAATATGAATAAAAGAATTCCTGAAATGCTTGAAGAAATCCCTGATGGATATTTAAGGACTGCGAAACATCAAGGGAGAATAGAGTCATTTGAATACGAAACATATGATGCATTGAGATACAGGTCTAAGGAAAGTAAAATGCAAAAAAGAGCACTTGTTTATCTGCCATATGGATATGACGAAAAAAGAAATACAATGTCTTTTATCTTATGCATGGTGGCGGAGGGAATGAGAAAACATATTTGGGAAAACACCTGGGTTTTCCTAAACAGCCTTTTGAAGCTTACCATTTTCAGGATATCATCGATCATGCTTTAGAGGATGGGAAGAATTATACGGAAAGTTTCAGGTTCGCAGATACACAGAAAGAAGGAAATCTGTCATACCGGGAGAAAAAGGGTGCAACACACGACTATGCTTTTGCCAATGAGTATATTTACAATGGATTGCAATTTTTATGGGGTGATGTGTAATGGGATTTGATGAGCCTTTTAATATATCTACTCCGATTACTGACGTAATTGTACATCCGGCTTTTGGCAGTTTCGGAAGGCTGCTTTTTCCGGTAAACAAACAGTATTACAGTGGGACTACGCTTGGAAGTTTCAGACTGGCTTATTATGGGGCTGATCCTTCAAAAAATGTTGAAATTATCAACTATCTTAAAAATGAGGCCGAAAGTGGGAATCAGATTTTTTACGATATTTATTCTAAAGAAGAGAAAGCTGTAGACCATACAAAGCAGGATACCGGATTATTCTTCTTCCGTGGGAAGCCTGGAAAGCGTTTTGCCATTTGTAATGCCGGCGGTGCTTTTGCTTTTGTGGGAGCTATGCATGACAGCTTTCCTCATGCATTGGAACTAGCGCAACATGGATACAACGCTTTTGCACTGATCTATCGTCCTGGATGGGAGACTGCTTTTGAGGACCTGGCGCGAGCCGTTAGTTTTATATTTACTCATGCTGAGGAACTTAAAGTGGATGTAGACTGCTACTCATTATGGGGAGGCAGCGCCGGGGCAAGAATGGCTGCTGATTTGGGGACATATGGACCAGCCTATTTTGGTGGAGGCGATTATCCCAGAGCAGGTACCGTTGTGATGCAGTATACAGGACATGACAGATACAGCAGATTTGATCCTCCCACATTTGCCTGCGTAGGTACAAATGACTGGATTGCAGATTGGAGAAGGATGAAAGCGAGAATAGATGCTATTGACCGCTTAGGCATACCGACAGAGTTTCATGTGTATAAAGGGCTGGATCATGGCTTTGGAATTGGTACAGGAACTGTAGCCGAGGGCTGGATACTGGATGCTATAAGATTCTGGGAAAGACAAATGGAAACTTTTATTAAAATATAGCGATGATGAGCAGGGATTTAGAACTCTTTGGTTTTATAATGATGGCCGACATTAAGGCATTTAGTAGATGCTGTGAGCATATATAAAGATATTAGGAAGGTAACGGTTATGCTACAGCTTGTCTTGAATATGCAAAAGAAATTGCTTCATCTGAGAATTGTTACAAAATGATGCTACTAACGGGATCAAAGAGAGAAACAACATTAAACTTTCAGTAAAACGCTCCATCTGCCAGGGAGTTGGTACATAATATCGGAAGATATTTTTTAGAGATCGGAAAACCGGTCTCTTTTTATGTCTAGGGAGCGGATTATTACAGAAAAACATAAAATGAATATAATTCATTGAATTACATTCATTTTTATGTTAAGATACCTTCAGAGTCACCATAAAAGAGGAAATGTTATGGAAAAGGTCAGACAGGTAAGAGCAGCTGAAACAA
>CAMNEA010000096.1 GCA_946536145.1 uncultured Butyrivibrio sp. | reverse complement strand
CTTCAGGATCTTCGCCTCTTGCTATTGCTGCATCAGCATCGAAGTCAGGATATCTTTCATGAATGTCGCGAAGCTTCTGTTCGTATTCTTCCTGTTCATCCCACTGACGCTGCCGTTCAGCATCCAGATCGTCCAGCTCATCAAGATTGCTATTGGTATCCATGTATTTTCTATAGTCATTTATATCATCACCATAATGCCTTGTATGATGAGTGGTGGATTGACGCTGTGGTCTATTATAACTTTCAATTTCTGAAAGCATGTAATTACAGATGTCATTCTTTGTAATCGTGCTTTTTGAAAGGAATTTTGGATCTCCCATATCAACACCTCCTGTTGCATACATTTTGACACTAAAATGTGTATTTTGTCAACTTTCATAAAAAAGAGTGATTATCTCGCTTTGTTATAATGGCAAAAATTGCCGATATTCTTGCCCAATTCCCCACATAAGGAAATAAAATATTCTTGATAAAATATATAAATAAATATAATATATTAAATAATAGACAAGGTTCACTGTGAACCCAATTCACAGATTAAGGAGGAATATCATAGTGAGAAAGTATATGCTTAAAGCTATATCAGCTTTTGCGGTATCAGCACTAATCCTTCCTTTGTTCATAAGCCCTGCCAAAGCTTATGCCGCAGAGGAAACAACGCCAACAGTGGTCTTCTCAACTATAGAAGGCGAAGGAGTAGAAATTGTATTACCAGATTCTATAGGTAAAGATGCAGCACGGACCTGGTATTGTAATAATGAGGTTCTTATTTTGGATGAAACCCATATTGATACCTCAGAAGGAACTACTGCAAAATTGAAACTTACAAAGACAAGTACGAGAAATCACATGGATGATTACAAATGTATCAGTTCGGGAGCTGTTGCAACAGAAGACTTTGCAAAGCTCTATGTAATAAGTAAAGATAATTACCAAGAGGCTGAACTTGTTATCAAAGCCATGGAGGCAACTATTGGTACTGATCTTTATGCCAAGAATCTTACAGTTTATATTGATAAAACTCCATACCCCAATTTTGCTCCGCTTCAGTTTGTGGAAAATGGAGTTCTTCAGGACAAGATACGTGTTAAGAATGGAACATATACATATAGCCTGATTGACACCGTATATGGTAGAACAATGGATGTTGTCATTACCGGGGTGGGGGATAAGATAGCCCCCTCCATTAAGTATTTTGGTGTAAAGAACAAAATGGCAGATAAATATGCCACTGAAAAGACTGTAGAAGTAACAGCATCAGATAACGAAAGTGGCTTACCGGAGGATGCATATTACTTTGAAAAAGATGAAATGCTTTCTTCTATGCTGAAAATGCTTGTACTGGGCGGAGCAACATCAGACTCTCTTAATGGTATTACCTGGAGCAAGGATAAGAAATATACAGTAACAGATAATGGTGTATATACGATTTTTGTTAGGGATAAAGCAGGGAACGTTGCATACAAGGAACTGAATGTTTCAAAGATTAGCACACATGCGCCTTTTGTCACTGATACATACCTTGGAAAAGAAGATGGAAAAGCATATTTTACAGTAAGCGCTAAAGATCCTGATAACCAGCCTCTCCAGTATAGATTAAATGGAGGAAAGTGGCAGGAGTCAGAAAAGCTTTTTGGAGTTAAAGAGGGCGAAAATGTAATTGAAATCAGGAATGAAGCTGGCGTTACAGCAAGCACAACCAGAACTGTTTATTTGAGCATCTTTCTTGGAACAGAGGAAGGATTTTCAGAGGAATCTCTATATAATTATATAAGCGTATCACCTTCCACATGGACCAATAAACAGGTAACAGTATCGCTTGTCCTTCCAGATTCTTTGACATCTAAGCTTGCATCTTCACCGTATTCAATAAATGGAGCTGCCTTTGCATCAAGCAGATCCAAAACAGTATCAGCTAATGGAGAAACTGTCCAGTTTACTGTAAAGGATCTCTATGGCAACACACATACCTCGAAGACATTTACAGTGAACAATATAGATAAGGATAATCCGTACCTTGAAGTTACTGTAAATGAAGGAACACTCACAGTTAAGGCAGGTGATTCTGGGAGTGGGATTGAAAAGATAACTGTAACATCAAACAGTGCTAGTAACTACGTGGTCAAAGCAAATTCGTCAGCGGGTGTAGGGGCAGATACAGTGACATACACTGCCCCTACTAATGGGAGCTATCAATTCACTGTATATGATTATGCTGGGAATATGGCAAGTGCATCGGGCAGCGTAAAATTTTACACAGAGGAAAACGGAACAGCACAGGCAGCATTACAGAACACAAATGGAAATCTTGCAGCGATTCGTAGTAGCGCAGCAAATGCGTCAGTCCTTGGTTCAAAAAGGGCTGACGATATGAAAGCTGGAAAAAGCTCAGGCGCAACCATAGCATCGTCAGTTGAGGATGTACTTCTTCCAGAAGATGACATTGTGTATTCAGATGCTGGCAATAGTCAGAGCCCTGATCTCCCTGAAGCAGAAAAGCTAGATGTGATCAAAGATCAGGACGTGGCACTTGCTAGTTCACCTAAAATGCTTGAAACAAGTGAGATCATTACTGATGATGGAAAACTGCTTAAGGGATTATTTATCTTTCTTCTTGTAGTTGGAGCTGCATCTATAGGGATAGTAGTTTATATAAATTCTGACAGGAAAAAGAAAAGAGATGACTTTAGCTTTAGGCAATAAGCAAGGAAAAGGAGCTTCATATGGACAAGATTGCGGCAGAAATCACCCAGGATCTATGGAAGAATTACCCCAATACAAGAAAATGGCTTGAAGCCATTCAGAATCCTGGAAGACATATTAAACCTGATGGGAATAATCTTATATTATCGTCTGAGTATCTTTCGGCGATAGAGTCTATTTCGTTCATACTAGCGGGACAGACTCCGGAGAAGGGGCTAAAGCTTACCCCGGTAGTCATTAGATCCGAACAATAGTTTACACAGCAAAAGACCACGGCTGGCAACCGTGGTCTTCTCTATGCTATCTGTAAAAAGGAGTGCTGCTCAAGCAGCTAAACAAATCACTTAACTTGATATTATAATATCATATATGTGTGTTTTTTGTCAACTTTAAACCACAAATTTTTGGTGTAGTTCATCTTTTTTATTTCTCAAAAATCACTTCTGAGCAGGAAATATCTAATCCTTCGCTATTTTTATTCCTTAAACAAATCACTTGATAATATATATAATATGATATACTATATGTAAAAATGTAATAAAGGAGCTTTGATATGCTAAAACGAATCCTGGCTGGAGCCATGGCAGTGGTGATGCTTACAGGCGCTAATCCCTTGAAAGCTCAGGCTGCAACACAAACAAATGCAAAAGTTATTGAGCTTAAGGCATCGGTAATAAATGTGGTCTTTCTTCTAAAAGAAGTATTTCATGATAGATATTCCATCGCAGAAGAGGAAATCAAGGAGCTGATCAGAGATAAGGGATATGATTATTCGCTATCTATGGATTCTTTCTATGATCAGCCGAGCCCTTTCAAGGATGCAGATTACATAAGGTATCTCTCGGCTTATATGAGTTGTAAGAAATATGCCCAGGAAAACTCTATGGCCGTGCCTCAGCTCCGGGAGATTCCGTTCCTTTCGTATGAAGTCACGGAACAGAAGGTCAAGGAATACGTTCCGACTAAGATTCCCCATTATAGCCAATCGGATCGTATTCTTGATGAGTTTATCCGTAATGGGGATGAGTACATAATGGTGCCTACGGAAGTAGATGTCTATGAACAGCAGGAAAACGGACATTACAAGGCAACGGGTGAAAAGAATATGGTTCAGCCGGAAGAAAAGGATGTTACTTATATAGAGATTAAGCTCTCAGTCATTAAACCGGAAGATCTATTTGAAGAAATGGGAATAGATAAAGAGCTTGTAGGAGATGACTATGAAAGACGCACTGAGATGATAAAGCGTGTTACCAGTAATCAGTCAATTGCGCAAACTGTCTTCATCAATCTTCCGTCCATCTCAATGACGTCAAATGCCGGACTCATGGAATATGCTCCATATATAGAGCAACTAGATGGTATCAGAAGGACTCTTGTTCAGACGGCCCTCTCTCTAATAGGTAAGGTCCCTTATGAATGGGGAGGCAAGGCATCACATCCTGGCTATGACACGATCTGGTGGTCCTATAACGAGGACAACGGACTTCAGCATGGACTGGATTGTTCCGGATTCGTGCAGTGGACATATATGACGAGTGGATTCCCTAGAGAAGTATATGGGCAGATGGCATCAACTAAGGCGATAAAAGCAAGCAGCCTAAGACCAACAACAAGAGATGCGTTAAGACCAGGAGATATAGGCGTAACAAACAGAATTGGGACCAATCATACAGGAATCTATATTGGTGATGGTCTATGGTGCCATTGTTCATCTGATAAAAAGACCGTAACAGTAAGTAAATATAATAACTTCTGTGTTTATTACAGCCCGGCTGAGGATCCGGTAAGCATAGATGAAAGTGTTATAGAAAATTATATGTCGGGCGAGTATATAAATAATGATAATATATGCAATAATATTGACATACAAAATCCGATATATTATACTCTAAAATATAGTTACGAAGATGAAGAACTTCTTGCCAAGTTCATAAGCCTAAAAGCAAAGGGAGAAGGAATGAACTGCTGGGCTGCAATCGGTGAAGTTATGAAAAACAGAGTTGCCTCAGATATGTTCCCTGATACTTTAAGTGAAGCAATATATCAGAACGCTGGCAAAGAGGAACTTTTCGCAATAGAACCACCAGAAGACATATTAAATGTGGCTCACATGGTCCTTTCGGGACAGTTTAAGATTCTGGACAACAAGGGCGCAGTATTCTTCTTTGATACAAGAGATCTTGGTAACGAAGAAGATGGAGAATCTGAAGATAACGAACCTCAGTGGGATAGTTATCCATGGTTCACAACAATAAACAATTACGTTTTCTATTCACTTTAAAGAGAGCGTAAAAAAGGAGAGAAACAAATGGCTAAATTGGATTTACAGGCGGATTCAGTTGAACAGCTCACAAAGGGAATCAATCCTCCAAAGAAAGTAAAGGTAGAAGCTGTTGCAATGGATGATGTCAAAAAGTTGGGAGCAAATGAATCTGCTTCTGAGGAAAATGGCACATTAACTGCCGGCATACCTGTCAAGAGGGGACCTGGAAGACCCAAAAAGAGAAAAATAGACATGATGCCGGAAGCCGATGCCATCAGACTTCATGTACAGAGAAATACTCACTCAGTACAGAAGGCTTCAGACCTTGCAAAGAAGGAAATCTATTCTTCAGAGCATGTCTTTGTAGAGGACGGAGATGAAGCATTCGTTGAGACTGCTTCAACACACAGAAAAGAAGAGTGGTTGGAACTGGTAGCTTCATCAAAGGAAGACAGGATCCTTAAAGGAACTATCACCTCGATCACAGAAATATCTTCAACAATGGATCCGGATGATCCAGATTATATTCCGGATTTCATGGCCAAGGTAAGATTCAAAACAGGTCAGTTCACTGTAAGCATTCCTTCATATGTACTTTATCACTACCATTATGAGCGAATGAACAGAGCTATGGCGATGGACATTCAGAAAAACATGATGAGAAGACTTGGAGCTGAGATCGATTTTGTAGTCAGATACTGCGACGAGGCAACAGGAACTGTTTACGGTGACAGACTTTCAGCTCTTTCCATGAGAGGAGTTAGGAACTACACCTCAATCAATGGAAGAAAGCCAAATATTATTCCTGGGATGATCGTTCAGGCAAAGATCATAGCTGTAGCAAGAGAGTATATCACAGTTGATGCAGCCGGAGCTGAGATCAGAGTTCCAATCGAGGAAATTTCATGGCTCTATATGGCGGATGCCAGAGAGTTTGACGGGATAAAGACAGCAGAGTGCTACAGAGTTGGTAGCAGGGTGAATGTAAAGATCCTCTCAGCTGAGCCAAAGAGAGTAAAAGTATTTAACTCATATTACACACTGATCGAGGCAACAGGCTCAATCAAGCAGGCCAAGGCTAACCCTAGACTTAAGTATTTTGCAGAATTCAATCCCGGAGATTTCTATGCCGGAGTAATAACTGGAATAACCGAAGCCGGGGTATTCGTTAATCTTGACAACAAGATGGATTGTGTATGCAAACACCCTACATCAGGCAGAAGAATGCCAATCATGGGTGAGCAGGT
>CAMNEA010000095.1 GCA_946536145.1 uncultured Butyrivibrio sp. | reverse complement strand
CTTAAGAAGACAAATAAACTGGAAGTAGGATAATCATATGAAGACTGTAAATGTTGTGGCTGCAATAATTTGCGACGACTATTATCATAAGACAAAAGTATTCGCCACACAACGTGGATATGGTGAATTCAAGGATGGCTGGGAATTTCCCGGAGGAAAGATTGAGGAAGGAGAAACGCCACAGCAGGCTCTTGTGAGAGAAATTAAGGAGGAACTCGATACAGATATCGAGGTTCACGATTTGATTGATGTCATCGACTACGACTATGAAACATTTCATCTTCACATGCACTGTTTCTGGGCGACAGTAAAGAATGGTCACCTGTCATTGCTTGAGCATGAAGCGGCAAAGTGGGTTACCAGGCACGATATTGATAATTTGAATTGGTTGCCTGCAGACGAAGGGCTTATAAGCGAAATTAAAAACCATCTGTAATTTGCATCAAAGACGCTTGCAATATTCCTAATGAGAAAATTGATAAAAATGAAAAGAAATATCCTGTAGATAAGAGCAAATGAGTAAGTACTAAGTACGATAGGTTATAAAATGAAAACGCAGAAGATGATGTTTTCTGAGAAAAAGAGGTGACAAACTATGAAAATTACACAACCGATAATTAGTGGTTTGGACGAGACAGATAAGGAATCGTTGCTACGTGGTGACAGTTTTGATATAAGCCCATGCAATAGCTTTACTGAAGATAACCGCATGTTCATAGGGCATGATTATGGGGCAGCAGTTTATGTTCGGGCAGTTCAGGTGGATGTTTCCGATAGAATTACCGCTGAAGATGTTCATGAAGCCGGAGAAGAAATATCGATAGAGGAGTCATTTTTTATAAAAGCACTGATGCCTGTATTTGAGAAATACTTTGAGCTGCAGGAACCTGTAAATAAATTTAGATTTACAAGAGCATTTAGCGACGAAGGCAGATATATCACCAGATTTGAGATGCATGCTCTGGAACCGAATTTCTATACCATGGATATGACTAGAAAGATTATTGCTGAACTAGAGATTATGGGCAAGTCAGAAAATGCTGACGCAAAGTGGTTTAGGAAATTGGCAGAGTATCTGGAAAAAATCGTGAATGTCGCACCGCAAGGGAGCTTTATTTCAGTGACAAATTAATGGGGAATGTGTACATGGTAGATTGATGTTCTGTTGCTACTTAATGGGACATCGGATTTGAAAACTAAAGAAATAATACCATATGCATGGGGGACTACTTAAATGGTATCAGCAGAAGAGGCAATAAGTCGTCTAAAGGACGGAAACAGGCAGTATGTATCAACAGATGAGTTTAAAGCCGATATTTCATCAGCAATACTTGAGCACTTTGCAAGGAAAGGACAGGAGCCCTATGCGATAGTAGTAGGTTGCTCTGACTCAAGAGTTATTCCTGAGAGGATATTTCACGCTGCAATGGGGGATCTGTTTACAATTCGTGTTGCTGGAAATGTCATAGACGATCATCAGTTAGGTAGCATTGAGTATGCAGCCGGACATCTTGGAACGAATCTTATTGTGGTCTTAGGGCATACGAAGTGCGGTGCAGTTACAGCGGCCATAAATCATGATCCGAGCGGCTTTATCAAGTACATAACAGATGAGATAAAACAGGCTATAGGAGATGAGCAGGATGATTACAGGGCTGCGGTTCTCAATGTGAAGCAGAGTGTTCGTATCATAGAGTCTAGTCTTGAAATCCAGAAGGACGAAGAGAAGGGGCTCAAAGTCATTGGTGCTATCTACAGAATAGAAGATGGAACCGTAGAGTTTGATGTTTGATGCGCAGAGAAAACGATATGTATCCACCAATACATGAAAAGACAGTATTTCCAGACAATTTCAAGAGATTAGAAAAGCTTTGGGATAAATATACGCAGTTTCATGATCCGTCAACTTTCACCACGCTTGATATGCTCTTGGAAGAGCATGAGTCATATCAGAAGGACTTCACAGTAGAACTAAGAAAAGAATATGAATCGAGCGGATATGACAGGTTTCTTATCCAGCTGTCCTGGTCAGACCTGCCATATCGGTATGCAACAAAGAAACTTATTGAGAATAGTGACCATCAAAAGCCTAATGAATATGTAGAAAGGTTTATGGATCAGTTTAGAGGTATTGATACTGACCATAAAGCAGTATTTCTTTTCCCGGAGAGCTTTGTTTCCCAGTTTTTTGTTGTCACGCAGGTGTGCAGGAGAGCAGAGGTATTTCATCCCATTAGGAGCTTTTTCCCTGACGAGGAGAAGGTTCACTATATGGCAGTTTTTGATAAGGAAAACATGGAGGACGTTCTCCTTATGTACCACCTGCTCTATACCGGAGGCTCACAGGAAGTGTATGGCGGATATTCCCTTTATGATTATCCGTTTTCATGGTATCAGACACATCTCTGGCAGGATGGGACAGTACTGCGGTCACCATATCTCCCGGACCGGCTGGCAAAATTCCAGGGGAATATCCCATTTCACCACAATCCGGCTAAGACTGTCTACGTCAGGAGAAACATTGAACACATACTGGAAAGCGGGTACTTTGAGTCTGAACTTGATTTTTTCCTTGGTCTAACTACAGTGATCATGCCTGTTCTGCAGTGGTGGTACATGGATATTGCGTTATATGAGGAAAAAGACGGATTTAAGACTAACTGGAGGCTGGAGCGAACTAAGATCAGGACGAAGCTTACTGCAGATGGCATTATCAAGCCAAAGTGGAAGCATGAACTCTCACTCTTTGAGGCGATCAGGAAAAGATATCCTGATACCTTATACCAGTACAGACCAGAATGGCTTGGACGGCAGAGCCTTGATATCTATATACCTTCACTACAGACAGCGGTTGAATATCAGGGCATACAGCATTACCATCCTATAGATTTCTTCGGAGGTGAGGAGGCTCTTTTGCAGAGAAAAGAACTTGATGAGCAGAAAAAGCGCCTCTGCGAAGAGAATGAGGTGAGGCTTATAGAATGGGCTTATGATGTTCAGCCAACAGATGCAAACATCAGGAAGACTATAGAGAATGCGATTGGTAAATAGGCTGGCTGCTTAAAGAAGGTTTTCATGAAGGCGTTGGAAAGGTTCTGAACTTGCTGGATTAGTAAATCCGACTTAATGAGTGTGAAAACGCAGGAGCGCATATATGAAGTATAGAGAAAATAAGAAAACTAAAGACAAGATAAGTGAAATTGGTTTTGGTTCGGCATATATATTTGAGGCAGGATTTGATACGGCGGTGAAAACAATTCGTTATGCCTATGAAAACGGAATCAACTATTTTGACATGGCTGCTGGAGATGGAAGTGCATTTCCTATGTATGGAGAAGCTCTTTCAGATGTCAGGGACAACATCATATATCAGATTCATTTCGGGGCAGATTACTCAAGGGGAACCTACGGATGGTCACTTGACCTTGATACCGTCAAAAGGTCTCTTGATAAACAGCTTTATGATTTAAAGACTGATTATATAAATTATGGCTTCATACATTGCCAGGATGAGTTTTCAGATTGGAAAACTTATCAGAGAAACGGTGTATATGACTATCTCCTGCAGATGAAAGATGAAGGTGTTGTGAAGCATACCGGTTTATCATCACATACTCCGGCAGTCATACAGAAGATCATGGATGATGCGGATATTGATATGCTTATGTTTTCTATCAATCCGGGGTATGACTACGGACAAGGTGATTATGCTCATGGCGGTGTGGATGAAAGAGCAGAAGTATACAAGCGCTGTGAAAAAGAGGGAGTTGGCATTTCTGTCATGAAGCCTTTTTCTGGAGGGCAGCTCCTTGATGCCAGGCAATCTCCATTTGGACAGGCACTGACTCCTTACCAGTGCATCAGATATTGCCTGGATAAACCTGGAGTGCTGACAGTTCTTCCGGGGGCTAAGAATGCAGCAGAAGTAGATGAACTTCTTTCGTATTATGACAAGTCAGAGGAAGAGCTCGACTATTCCATCATAGGTACTTTTGCTCCGCCCCAGGCAGCAGGCAAGTGTGTGTACTGCAATCATTGCAAACCATGCCCGGCAGGAATAGATGTTGGCCTTGTAAATAAATACTATGATCTTGCTAAGGTTGGAGATTCCCTTGCAGTAGAGCATTACAAGACTCTGGAAAAGAATGCATCCGACTGTATATCATGTGGCCACTGCAACAGCAGATGCCCGTTCGGGGTAGATCAGATTAGCAGGATGAAAGAGATAGCAAACTTTATGGTGTGAGAAATGGTTATGGTGAGACAGGGTGAAGCGGAGTTCATGAAATAATCTGTGGAGAAAGTGGTAGATTGATGTTGGGGTTGCGGGACGAAACCATTAGGTTACGTTTCGCAACCTTTGCTATTGCGTTGAGATTTGTCCCTAAATATAATGTGCTCATCAGAGTCGACACTGATTTTTGGAGCAGAGATTATGGATGGAAAAGATAAGCAGATTTTGGATATGATCAAGGGCAATGCCAGGATGAGTTATCAGGAAATTGGTGATGCACTCGGAATGACCAGAGTAGCTGCCAAGATGAGGATTGACAAGCTGGAAAAGGCTGGGATCATTCGAGGGTACAACACTTATATTAAAAGAGATAATGAGATCACAATGCTGATCGACATCATAACTACGCCTGAAGGATTTGAGCGGGTTCTTGAGTATGTTGCCACAAGGACTGTTGATGTCCGGCAGATATACACCACGCTTAAGGCAAATCATATCCATCTTGTAGCTGTTTCTGATTCACCCGATGATATCAAGTACATGGCCAAGATAATCCAGAAGGCCTGCAAGGATGATTTCGAAGAATATCATGTTCGCCAGGTTCGGGAGATTATCAAGGACGTATATGGAGGGATCAAGTATGAGCATAGATCAGAGTCAGGCGCTGTCACAGATAATAGAGAAGATAACCGGAGACAGGATTCATGAGAAGAAGGGCGGAAAGTTCTTTTTCAAGATATATCTGAATTCCAAGATGAGCGAGACACCAATTGAGGCGTTGGAGCTTGGAGTCAGAGCATACAACAGCCTGAAAAGAGCAGGATATTCCACGATAGGAGATCTGGCTGAGTCGATAGCATCCGGCACAGAAATCAGCAGGATCAGAAACTGCGGTTCAAAGAGTTGCAGGGAGATAATGGAAAAACTGTTTTTATATCAGTACAGCCTTATCCCACAGGAGAAAAAAGCAAATTATATCATTGAAGTTGTTCAGATGAACGCGGATCGCAAGTCATAAGATTTGGGAACGTCTGTACGGGTACTTAGGGGAGATTATAGGACTCCTCATATGGCAAGATAGTATCATCAGAACAAAGTAATTTTTTAGTCACTGTTTTAGCAAAATACCCCAGACAATATTGCTGAAGTGATCATGTATTACATGAGGGTTTGGCAGTAAGCTTAAAACAGGAAAAGCTCTTTTCGTCTGAAACGGAGGTAATGATCATGAAGAAAACGATTACTGCAATTTTAGCTACAATACTCGTGACCACATCAGTACTGGGAACCGGTTCAATAGAAGTCAAGGCGTATGAGAGATGTGGATACAATGGCTGCGAAGCCGAGAACACTTCCAACGGAACAGTTTTTTGTGATACACATGCAGCTCAATATGCAAGAGAGAAGGGATACAAAACGTGTGCTGCCAGTGGTTGCTGGGGATATGCGAGCAAAGACAGCAGCTATTGCTCCAGGCATACATGTCACACTTCAAACTGCACCAATAAGGTCGTAGGAGATACAAATTATTGCACGACACATACGGAGAAAACAACAACTACCAAAGCTTCAACTTACAGTAGTTACAGTTCAAAGAAGAAAACATATTCATCCGGAAAATCATATTCAAGCAAGAGCTCATCCAAGAAAAAATATGATCCGTACGACGTTCACAGTTATAAGTCAGCACAGGACTTTGCTGATGACAAGTATGAAGAGTTCTACGATTATGAAGATGACTACGAAGATGAAGATGAAGCTTATGACGCAGCAGAAGACTACTGGAACGACAATTATTGATGCTGATCAGAAGGGAGATTGAGATTATGGCATACACATTTGATAATTATCATCATTTGGGAATGGAAAACTTTGACGGAGGAAATGGTGTAAACGGTAAAATAAATTCCATAGCCAGGAAAAGTACTTGCCGGTTACAATGTTGCTGCTTACGAGGTTTATAGACTGTTTGGTGAGTTTTTTGTTAATATCAAAGGTTTCACTGATGAAAAAAGACAGGCTAAGCTGG
>CAMNEA010000094.1 GCA_946536145.1 uncultured Butyrivibrio sp. | reverse complement strand
AAACATGCGGCATTGGAGCGATTTTAATCTATTGCCGTGAATAATTCAGGATTATTTATGTATTTTTTAGATTATCAAAAATCGGAATATAGTACAATTAGGGAGGATATTTAAAATCTGAATCGGGAACAAAAAGTAAGTTATACCATAGGTTGTCTGCTTATGGAAGGAGAAATAAAAATATGAAAAGAAGGTTGTTTGCACTTTGCTTACTCATGAGCATCATGATTAGCGGCTGCGGGAATGCCGCGCAAGGTGGTAAAGGTCAGGTAAGTGATATACAGAGTAATGAAAACGAACCAATAGAAATAATCTGGTGGGCTTATACTCCTGATGGCACGGCTCCTGATGATGCTGAAGAAGTACTTGAAAGGGCGAATGAAATATCTGCGGAAAAAATCGGTGTTACAGCCAAAATGATATACAAGACAGAAGAACAGTTTGACTTAGATCTCCAGACTGGGGACTATTACGACATGACCTTTAGCTGTGACTGGTGCAACGATTTTGACGGAAATGCAGGTAAGGGGTACTACGCAGACATTACAGAAAAGATACAGTCAGTTACGCCTGAGCTGTACAAAGCAGTTGTTCCATGGTGGGAGGTTGGAACCCTTCATGGGAAAATATATGGGGTTCCCATGCTTAAAGACCTTGGAGCAGAGGTGTTCTTCCGCATGAACAGCGACTATTTTGAGGACGAGAAGGGTATGACTCTTCCTGAGGAAATGTCTTTTGCAGATTTAGAGCCTTATCTTAAGCAGTGGAAGGAGGATTACCCGGAGGATTATCCGTTTTATATCCCAGGCACTGGATTAAGCGGAGCCTTTCAGGTTCATGAGAGAATTGTTTCTAAGTATCTTGTAATACCATACAGTAAGGCAGGGACACCAGAAGGAACAAAGATAATTCCTGTTTTTGATGATGAAGAATATATGGGAATGCTGAAAAATCTTCATAAATGGTATGAACTTTCATACATTAACCCAGATGCGGCAACTACAACAGAGGTTCCAAAGTCAATACAGACTCCGGTACGTACCGGAACAGCATGGACCGGATTTATGGGATGGTCAGATCCTGAAGCATATGGATTTAATGTTAAGCTTGTACGATTCATTGGCCCCAACATGTCCCGTTCAACCCAGCAGGGATCCCTTATAGCAATAAACGCTGCCGCTCCGGAAAAGAATGTAGAGGCGTGCCTGAAATATATGGAGCTGCTATATACCGACAGACAATTCAGAGATACCCTTGCCTATGGAATCGAAGGAAAGCACTTCGAATATTATGAAGACACTGTGATACGCCTGCAGGAGGGAAGTGAGCATTATATGCAGGATGCCTTTATTACGGGACCTGCTGTAAGTGCCTCAGTTGTTTCTGCAGATAAAGATAATCTGGCTGACCCTAAGCAGTGGGAAAAGGTTTATGAGGGCTATAAAGATGCAAGAGTCAGTGATACAAAGGGATTTTCATTTGATCCAACAAATGTAGAAGCTGAGATAGCAGCTCTTGATGCTATCTGGAGCAGTTACAGCGCAGAACTTGTAACAGGAACATCAGATACAGACAAGGCAGTATCTGAAATGCGAGACCTTATGGAAGCTGCAGGCCTTGATAAGGTCAGAGAAGAAGCCCAAAGGCAACTTGATGAATACTTAGTGCAGTTTAACTAAAGAGTGAGCTTTTATGAAAACAAAGATACTATTGGATAATAAATCAATAGACAGACTTATCACAGACCTATCGGCAGAGCTTGAAAAGGCAGGCGTTTTAAAGGACGATCTTCTGCGTTTTCGCCTTTCTTTGGAGGAAATGCTGCTTGATTATCAGTACATGCTGGGAAAAGATGGCGAAGTTCTGGTCCGGACATCCATAAAATCCAATAAGCTGGAAATCAGGCTGGCTCTTCTTGGGAAGGAGTATAACCCGTTAAAAGAGTCTGAGTCACTTGTACTTATAAAAACATTGCATGGATGGGAATCAGCACCTTCCTATCAGTATGAGGATGGAACTGTAGGGAAAAATATACTGTCCTTCAGTTTCAGGGTACGCGGCTCCCTAAAAGAAAATCTGACCTTTACTTGGAAATACACTCAGCCGAGTAAAAGGTATCTGTTTATCGCTGTATTACTCCAGCTCATCAGTGTTGTTTTTTTGATCATTGGGCCAATTTTAAGTGCCAGAATCATAGTTGAACTTACAGCTGTGGCAGTTTATCAGGTGATACTGACTGCATTAGTTTTATTTGCTGTTAATTTATTGTCTGCAGTTTTAATGGCAGGTTGTAACTGGGCATACAATGTGGTGTACAACAAGACATTGACGCTGCTTGAAGCAGATATTTCAGAAAGCGTCTTAAGAATTGAGAATAAAGAAATAGAGGACAATGGAACAGGTCTCTTTATCCAGAGGCTTACCGTTGATACTTCCAATCTGGCGACTGCTTTTAATACCTTAGCAGATAATATTTCCCAGATCTGCCAATATGTTGGTATTCTGGCAGCGATGCTTATAGTAAGTCCACTGGTATTTGTTGTTGTCGTAATACTGTTATCAACACAGATTGCTTTAGAGCTTAGAAGACAGAAGGTTTCCAGGGATAATGGGCGTGTGTATCGGAACCATGCAGAGAGATACACAGGAATAGTAGGAGAAATGGTTCGTGGAGGCAAAGACATAAAGCTACTGAATGCAGAAGGGCAGTTTGAGAGTGAGCTAAAAGATCGGATTGTATCAGCCAATGACTCAAGGATGAAATGGGATGCCGGAAACAGAAGGTACAGGTTGGTTATTTCAGGAATACGTGAAGGCGGAGCACTTGCATTTATTGCTATTTTGGCAGGCCTTCTTTCAGCAGGGCAACTGAGTGTTGCTACAGCACTAGTTCTGTTCAATTATTATTCAAAGCTTGGAACGCCGGCAACCGCGCTTCTTGGAACAATACTTGATTTTGTTACCCAGTTTAACCTTTCATGTGAGAGACTTCGTGATATTACGGATGACAGTGTATTTCCAAAGGAAAGATTTGGAAGTATCCATAAAACAAATCTGAACGGCGAGATAGAATTTAAAAAAGTAAGCTTCTCATACAATATAGGAAAGCTAAAAACCTCGACGAGATGGGTGCTTCAGAATCTTAGTTTCAGGATAAACCCAGGCGAAACCGTGGCATTGGTCGGAAGGAGCGGCTCAGGGAAAACTACAATAATGAATCTCATAAGCAGGCTCTATGATCCGTTTTCGGGGATGATTACCATCGACGGAATAAACATAAGAGATTTTGACAGAGAGTCCCTCCGAGGGTGCATGAGTGTTGTGACACAGTCTCCATATATTTTCCAGATGAGCATCCGTGACAACCTCCGGATTGTCAATCAGGATATGACAGAAGAGGAGATGAAAAATGCCGCAGCCCTTGCATGTATTGATGGAGAAATAGAATCCAAGCCTGAAAAGTATGACACAGTAGTCGGAGAGGGCGGGATCAGTTTGTCGGGAGGACAGCGTCAGAGACTTGCAATCGCAAGAGCACTCCTTAGGGATTGCAAGATTCTTCTTCTTGATGAAGCAACTAGTGCCCTTGATAATGTGACACAGGATAATATCCGGAAATCCCTGGACAGGATTAAAGGTAAATGCACGGTAATAATCATAGCTCACAGACTTTCAACAATCGTCGGTGCGGACAGGATACTGTATCTGCAGGATGGACAGATCCTGGCAGAAGGAACTCATGATGAGCTTTTAAAGAGCTGCGCTCAGTATAGGGAATTGTATGAAAAAGAGGATAAGCAATAATAAAATAAATATTGAGCTTACACTTCTTTGCCTTCCTACGATTATCTGGTATATTGCCTTCTGCTATCTCCCGGTATTTGGAATTGTACTTGCGTTCAAGAGATATCAGCTTGTTCCGGGGAGAAACTTTTTCTACAGCCTGTTCTTTGGAAGCAAATGGGTGGGGCTGTCCAATTTCCGCTTTCTGATGCTGAATCCACAGATGATGAGGGTGGTGCGAAATACATTTCTTTACAACCTGGCATTTCTGATTTTGGGGATTGTCGTTCCTGTTACCATAGCAGTGATCCTATCCTATCTTCATTCGGGTATGGTGAGATCCATTGTCCAGATCTGCATGCTTCTTCCGCATTTTATGTCCTGGGTCATAGTCAGCTATTTTGTCTATGCTTTTCTCTCGGCAGACAAAGGAATGTTAAATGCGTTATTTGAAAATCTGGGAATGTCGTCGGTAAACTTCTATCTCAAACCAGCGATATGGCCATTTATCCTTGTTCTCGTGCAGCTATGGAAAACATCAGGTTATTCCATGCTTATCTATTATGCGACTATCTGTGCTATAGATTCCGATCTATTTGACTGTGCTGCGATAGATGGAGCGACAGTAAGGCAGGTTATCAGGTATGTTATCCTTCCGCAGCTTAAGCCGATGGTTGTTGTTCTGATGCTCCTCAATCTGGGGCATATACTTTCCACAGACTTCGGCCTTTTCTACCAGGTTACCCGAAATGCCGGTTCAATCTTAAGTACTACAGAGACAATCGACGTATTTGTCTATAAAGCACTTATGGAACAGTCAAATTACGGGTTTTCAGCAGCAGCCAGTCTTATACAGAATGGAATCGGCTGTCTGCTGCTTATTGTCGCTAACCGCATGGTTAAGGCTATCAGTCCGGAGGGAGGCGCTATATGAACAAAAGTACATCCGGAGGATATATAAAGGGGCTTGGAAAAAGAGCTAATGCAGTCCTCAGCATTCTTGTGCTGCTGCTTTCAGCCTGCATGATTTTACCTGTTGTACTAATACTTGTTATATCAGTTTCGTCGGAGAAATCCATAGTAGAAAAAGGGTATAGCTTTTTGCCCTCAGAGTGGTCAGCCGGCGCTTATCTGTATATTTTTAAAAATGCAGGTAATATCTTAAGAGCTTTTGGGGTAACTTTCGCAGTTACCATAGTGGGTACGATACTGTCCCTGTTTCTGATAAGCACCATGGCATATGTAATCAGTAACAGATACTACAGGCACAGAAATATTTTGACAGTTGGTGTCATGATTCCTATGTTTTTCAGTGGTGGTCTGGCGGCATCTTATGCGGTCAATACTCAGCTATTTGGCCTGAAGAATTCTTATCTTGCTCTGATACTTCCCATAGCCTGTTCAAGCTGGTATATCATCGTCATGCGCACGTATTTCTTAAGGAATATTCCCGAGGAGATTTTGGAGGCTGCAAGACTTGAAGGGGCTTCAGCATTCAGGCTGTATTATCAGTTTGTTCTTCCAATGTCGAGACCTATATTACTTACCGTTGGCATATTTGAAGCTTTTTCATACTGGAATAGCTGGTACGAGAATCTCATCTATACGGATTCAGCGCATAGCGAGCTGTATATGCTGCAGTACATTTTGTACAACATGGAAAAGAGTGCGTCTTACATTACATCTAATGAGAACATAAGTGGTGCTGTTATGGGCGATGTACCTACGCAGTCACTCAGAATGGCATTGGCCAGTCTGATAATTCTGCCTATAATAATTGTTTACCCATTTTTTAGAAGATTTTTTGTCAGAGGGCTGACTGCTGGCGGAGGTAAATGAAAAAGTGCAAGGAAGGGACTTTGGAAATACAAAGAAAATCTGGTGTGTTTCGCCGAATAATCTGCAGAAAGTAGTTTTATGCTATGGTGAGTGGAAGACAATCGGAATTCTGCCTGTTTGCATTCCTGAGATAGACAGTGATTACAAGATTACAGATAAAATTGTATAGGAACAATTTGCTATGAGAGAACATGACAATAGAGTAATAGATAGGTTTATAGAACTTGCATCAATCGACGGCGAATCCTTTAATGAGAGATTAGTTGCCGATTATATCATGGAAGAGTTCCAAAAGTTGGGGATACAACTGTCCGAGGATGATACTGCCAGTAAAATCGGAGGCAACTGCGGAAATCTATATGGCTTTGCGGAAGGGCAGGGAAAGTATGCGGATTCTGAGCCTGTCCTGTTCTGCGCACATATGGACACCGTAGCTCCGGGAAACAATAAGAAGATCATATTAAATGACGACGGAACAATCACAAGTGATCATACTACTGTCCTGGGAGCAGATGACAGGGTTGGTATAGCTGGTATTATCGAGGCATATACCAGAGTCACCACGGAAGGGATGGATCATCCGCCAATAGAGTTTCTATTTACCGTGGCAGAGGAGGTTTATGGTCTTGGAAGTTCGGCTTTTGATTATTCAAAGATCCGTTCCAGGATAGCCTTTGCTCCTGACTGCAGCGGAGAATATGGAGTCTATTCATCCTGTGAACCCAGCCTTATTTCATTTGAAGTACGAATAAAGGGCAAGGCTTCCCACGCGGGTTATGAGCCGGAAAAGGGAATAAATGCAATCGCAGTAGCTGCATCAGCAATCAGCAGAATAAAACAGGGATGGACTGATGATCATACCACGTTGAATATCGGAACTATAGAAGGTGGAAGTGTTACCAATGCTGTACCGGAAAGATGCATTATAAAAGGCGAGATAAGAAGTGACGTACATGAAGATGCGTATCGGACAATGGATCATGTAGAAAGTATTTTTTCAGAGGATGCGGTAAGAGCGGGTGCAGAGCTCTGGATAGATAAAAAAGAGAGAATCACCGTTTACAAGATAGACGTCAATGCCAGGTCTGGAAGTGCTTTAGACAGATATAAAAGAGCCTTAGAGAAACAGGGAAAGAGAGCCGCAGCAAAGAAATCCTTTGGAGGAAGTGACATTAATTCACTGATAAAACACGGGATGGATGGCCTTAATATCTACGGTCCTATGCATAGCATTCATACAACTGAAGAATACACAACTGTCCGGGAAATAATCAGCTTCACAGAACTGATTAAAAATCTAATGACACAGCCATGAGGGGGACCATAATGGGAGAGAACTCATATGGAAAACAAGATATTTGCATAAAACACTATTTATCTTTTTTACTATGCACTGTTGTACGTTTAGAGAGGAAGAAAATGTTTGGAGTTATTGTATGAAAAAAGTTGGAACATCCATAATAGCTG
>CAMNEA010000093.1 GCA_946536145.1 uncultured Butyrivibrio sp. | reverse complement strand
TTAAAGTCTACTCAAAGTCTACTTTACGATCCAGCGTCCGTCTCTTTTCGAGCCTTCCCTTCCCAACACGCCTATTTCCTGTAGCTTTGAGCATATTTTCTTTACACCACCAAGACTCAGTTCACAACCGGAAGCTGCTTCCTGCAGAGTTGCCATAGGATTATTTTTCAAATAATCTAAAACATGTTCTTGATTTTTGGTTAAACCTTTTCTCAATGAAACCCTATTTTTCCGCTCTGTCACTTCTTCACGGTCATATGCCAAGGGGATGGATACCTTGATCATTCCATCATCAAAAGAAAAGACTTCCCGTCCATATTTTTCAACTATTGTAGGTACGCCGTGTCCGCTTTGTTCCGCATACTTTGATGCCATAAATATCATAAGCAGACTCTTATTCACCGGCACGCTTGTTCCATTGAAAAATCCCTCCCGAGACAGTGAATATGGCAACCCACCATACGATACTATCTCAATTCTGTCATCAAACATATATACAGATGGAGCTATGCCTTCATTCCAATCATTGTGTAAGCAGGCATTTATCCATGCTTCCCTAAAGCTCGGGAAATCAAATAATGTCTGTTCTTTTCTTTGTGAACCACTTACATCCACATGAGTTGAATTGATAGAACTGAAATACTCCAACACTTCTGAAATAGACATCAGCAAACACTTTTTACCATACTCAGTCCTCTTTGACATGACACTTTTGTTATCGCCCTCAAAGACCACAACTTTTATCGAAACATCATTCTCATCAGACATAAGATAGGCATTTATATTATATTCATTCTCCCGATTTAAAAGACCGTAATTACTGTAAAACTCTTCCGAATCCTTTGGATGAATCCCTAAACCCGAGAGAATAGCAAAAAAGGATCTGAATGTAAGCTTTTGTGTAGGTGCAACCTTCTGCCGGATGATATCCGCATCCGATGAAGCCAGCATTTTTCTTAAAATGTCATTTGACGCATGTTCATCAGCTGATACATTACGAACATAATATCTGCCATCATATGAATATGGTATGTCCGTACCCTTTGCAGATACTTTTATATATTTTTTGCCATTATCGTCTGTGTAATCCTTGATATCGGCATATATTCTGGGTTCAACTCTATCCCGAATACGATTCCTGATATTCATAAGAGTATCTTTGCCAATATCCATACCGATTACATCACCATTGTCTGATACTCCAAAATAAACATTGGCTTCACCATGCTTGTTAAGCATAGCCGTTACCGACTTCAAGCCCTTATCTAGCTGTGCTAAACTCTCTTTGAACTCGGTAAATTCATCCTCTATACCAAGATTCATGATAATACCTCCATCTCAAATATCTGAGTAAAGTCTACCACAAAGGATACTTAAAGTCTACTTTCAAAGTATATTTTACAACTTGTTTATATTTCCCATAATCTTCTGTAACTGACTTCGTCTTTCATCTGATATTCTTCTTGGCTTACATTTGTACTAATTTCGAACAAAAGGGCAAAAGAAAAAGCACCAGCCACAAGTGCATTGCACTCATAAGCTGATGCTCTCTATTATTTCTTCTTTTCAATAACATTTTTCTTTGATAGTAACATCAACCATGTTATCGTCCAATAAAGCCGCCCTTCGGCAGCTCAATCATACATCTGTGTGCTAAGATATTTCATTCCATTATCAGCAAGGATCACCACGATGTTCTTGCCGGCGTTTTCATCCCTTGCTGCAACCTGTCTTGCGGCGTGCATTGCAGCGGAGGCGGACTGGCCAAGGAGAATTCCCTCTGTCCTTGCGATCTCAAGGCCTGTGGCGTAGGCGTCTGCGCCGCTGACGTCGATGTACTCGTCGTAGTCAAAGCCTGCCATGAATGGAGCTTTGCACTCTTCCTCTACGTCGTCACCTGCAAAGGGCGCGATGCCGTCGATCGTCTTTGGATGCTCCCCTGCTCCAGTTCTTGAGTTTATGTCAGCCTGAACAGCAACTATTTTTACGTGCGGGTTCTTTTCCCTGAGGTATCTTGCAAGGCCTGTGATGGTACCACCTGTTCCTGCGGTTGCCACCAGGATGTCAACCTTACCGTCTGTATCCTCCCAGATCTCAGGTCCTGTGTACTTGTAGTGAACTGATGGGTTTGACTCATTGGAGAGCTGGTTTGTGTAGAAGTGCCTTGAGTCCTGCTTTTTGCAGTAGTCCTCGATCAGTTCCTGATAGAGTTTCAGAGAAAAAGTTCCAGTCTCTTTTGCTTCTTTCAGCCCTGGAACATCTGTCGTGAACTTGACGTCCACTCCATAAGCCTTAATGATCTTCCTTCTCTCTATTGACTGATCCGCCTCAAGGAAGATCTTTAGCTTGTACCCTCTGTTTGCCGCAAAAGCCGCAAGCCCAATTCCTGTATTTCCAGAAGTGTCCTCAACAATGGTGTCACCAGGTTTTAATAGCCCTTTCTCCTCTGCGTCCAGGATCATGTTGAGGGCTGTCCTGTCCTTGATGGACCCTGAAGGATTGAAGTACTCAAGCTTCCCAAGCACCGTTGCCTTCAGTTCATGTTTTTTTCCATATCTTGCAAACTCATAAAGGGGAGTGTGCCCCACAAGCTGCGCTATGTCCTTAACTATATTTGCCATCTGCTCTCCCCCCTCAGAGATCCTGGTTATATAAGAAATTCTGCAAACTGCTCTTGCTTAGGGAATAGTCCATAAAGGCCACCTGTATGGATGAAAAGAATATTCTCGCAGTCATCAAAATGACCTTTTTGAATCTCCTGATATAGTCCATAAAATGCTTTCCCCGCGTAGACCGGATCAAGGATCACCCCTTCCGTCCGGGCTACTTTGGAAATGAACTTAAGCTCGTCCTCTTTAGAAAGCGCATAGCCGCGCCCCTTGTAACCATCAATAAATGTGAAGTCCTTTTCTATAGTATCCGCCTCAAGAAGCCCCATGGTCTCATCGACAATACTGCTGCACTTTCTCTGGAAGTAATCCTTCCCTAGTTGTTTTAATAGCCGTAGTTGGCTTCAATTACGATATCCTCGAAGGTCACTGCGCGAACTTCGCCAGGACCATCCTCTTTTTCAGGCTCGTACTGGATAGTGTAGCCTGACTTCTTGAATCTTCTGATGATCTCGTTGAGTTTTTCCCTGGTGTCGATCTTGAAGCAGATGTGGGCAAGGCCCAGTCTGTTGGGATCCTTTGGAAGGTCAACGGTCTCTGGCTTTTTCATGAGCTCAACCCAGGCCTGGCCATCAAACTCAAGGATATATGAATAGTATTCCTTGGCGGGATTGTCAAAGGTCTTAAGGACCTTAGCTCCAAAGTAGCTTTCAAAAAACTCTTTTGCCCCCTCAAGGTCTTTTACGAAAATTCCGACGTTTTTAAGATACATTTCTATCTCCCCCTTACTCCAAAAATTCTGATCTTACGTGAAGAATGTCGTTGAAATAGTTGTTGGCGATCATGAACATTCCCATGGTGGTAATGACCACAAGGCCCTCTTCGCCGATCCTTGCTTTTATCCTGTCAAAGAGATCTGTTGGGATGTTCTTTCTGTCCCTTACAATTGCCTGCGCGTACTCGATCACAAGCTCCTCTTCCTCGGTGTAGTCCACGTTGTTGATGTCAACGCCGATGGACTCCATGTACTTCTTGTAGTAGGTAGTGCACACGAGGCAGTCGTTCTCAACGGATATGGCATATTCAAAGAGGTTGGCTGCTCTTGGAGAGATGAACTTTTTAAGCTCTGTGCTGAGCTCATAGCTCTTTCCTTCGAGAGCCCAGAAGGATGGGATGTTGTGCAAAAGAGTCCTCTTCTCGTTTGTAATTGAATGGCCCTCCGCCACATGCTTGTTTATGGCATCCTTGACCTCCTGTGATGCATTATCTATATCGATAAGACTTACGATGTCCATAGTTCCTCCTTAAATTCCACTTCCGTCGTACTGAGCTTCTGTTGCCCAGGTGCTGGATTTGTAGATAAATTCTTTTGTTCTTTCTTTTTGCGGATGTTCAAAGAAATCCTTGGAGTTGTTCTCTTCCACGATCTCTCCGTTTTCCATGAATACAACTCTCGTTGCTACTTTTCTTGCAAACTCCATCTCGTGGGTGACAACTATCATTGTGACCCCGTCGTCTGCAAGAGATTTGATTACATTTAAAACTTCACCTGTAAGCTCAGGATCCAGAGCTGATGTGGGTTCGTCAAAGAACACCACCTCCGGGTTTGTAGCAAGAGCCCTCGCGATTGCAACTCTCTGCTGCTGTCCTCCTGAAAGCTTTGATGGATAATAGTCGACTCTGTCAGCCAGGCCAACTCTGTCAAGGAGCTTTCTTCCTATCTTTTCAGCCTCTTCTTTTTTCATCTTCTGAGCAACTGTAAGTCCAAGGGTGACATTGCCAAGGGCTGTTTTGTTGCCGTAGAGGTTGAAGCTCTGGAAAACAAATCCAACTCTGCTCCTGTAGTCCAAAAGATCTTTTCCTGCGATCTTCTTAAGATCAAATTCCTTGTCGCCTATAACCAGGCGCCCGCTGTCAGCCCTGTTCAGGTATCCAGCGCATCGTAGGAGTGTTGTCTTTCCTGAGCCGCTGGGGCCCAGGATTGCAACCACATCTCCCTTCTCAACCTTAAGGCTCACGTCCTTAAGTACCACATTGTCCCCAAACTGTTTGTGGACATTTTTAAGCTCCAGCATGTCATCTCCTCCTCTCAAGTGCCGCTTCAGCCCTGCTCTGGATAACAGTAAGAACCGAGCAGATGATCAGATAAATAAGTCCGGCTTCCAGATATAACCAGAAGTAGTCGTAGGTTCTTGCAGCGATTCTCTGTGCTGTTGCCAGGATTTCAACCAGGGCAACACTGTAGGCAAGAGATGTGTCTTTTACCAGTCCTATGATTGAATTGGACAGCGGTGGAAAAGCTGTTCTAAGGGCCTGGGGAACAATGACATGCATCATTCCCTGCCAGAAGGTAAGCCCGTCGCAATAGCAGGCTTCAAGCTGCCCCACAGGTACCGACTGGATCGCAGCTCTTACGGTTTCTGAGCAGTAAGCGCCGACGCTCAGTGACATTACCAGCCAGGCACTTACAAAGGAATTGAATTTGATTCCTATGCTTGGAAGTCCGAAGTACACTATGAAGAGCTGAACGATCATTGGCGTACATCTTATGATCCACACATACACTCTTACCAGGTGCCGAAGGACCGGAACCTTGGCGATCTGCGCCAGTGCTACCAGGAAGGCAATTATAAGTCCTGCGGAAAATGATGCGATGGTCAGGGGAAGTGATACCTTAAGTCCCGCCATTAAAAGCTTCCCAAATGATTCAATTAGTTCGTTCATTATTCTCTCGTTCATAACCACTGTCCAATCATGTTTTTATTCTTGTAACAGATCTTTTTATCAGCCCTGAGTTGTATCAATGTCAAAGTACTTAAGTGCAAGAGCTGAAAGTGTTCCGTCTTCTCTGGCCTGTGCAAGCGCCTCGTTGATGACCTTTACCAGCTCTTCGTTGCCCTTGACTACTGGGATGTATGCGTTAGGCTCAGGATCACTTGTCACAACAACCTTGAACACTTCCTCATCCTCTGGATGCTGCTTTAAGTAATCTGCAAATCCAACTGTTGTTCCGAAGGAAAGATCTGCTCTTCCGTTTCTTACTTCGCTGACAGCCTGTGCTGCTTCGCCAACCTCATCAAGGATCGCTCCGTTGTCCTCAGCGTACTTTCCGATTGAACTTGTAGGATCGTTAGCTGCTGTCTTGCCCTTTGCATCCTCTAAGGTGTTAACTTCGTCGTTGTCCTTAAGAGCAAGGAATGCATACTGTGAATAGTTATAGGGCTCTGAGAAATCGTACTTCTCTGCTCTCTCATCTGAATAAGATACACTGTTTATTACTACATCGATCTGGCCTGCATCCAGGGAAGCGAACATTGATCCCCAAACTGTCTCTGAATACTGAACATCAACTCCGATGTAATCAGCTATGTACTTGGCAACCTCTACATCAAATCCAACAAGTTCATCATTGTCATCGTGATATGTGTATGGGCTCCAGGTTCCCTCTGTTCCTACGATGATGTAGCCACGCTCTTTGATCTCATTTAAAAGATCATCACCAGTAGCTTCTGTCTCAGCAGCTTCTGTTGTCTCTGTTGCCTGTGTTGTCTCTGCTGCTTCAGCTACCTCTTCATTCTGAGTTGTTGCAGCGTTTGCACTTGCTGCTCCCTGTGATCCGCAAGCTGTAACTACTGCAATAGCTGAACTAATAAGTGTTGCTAAGATTTTCTTTTTCATAATTTTCTCCTCCGCTTTTTGAATTTATATTTTGTACTTGGTTCTGATGTATGTGATTATGCGGTAGGGAAAAAAGAATGTAAAAGACAGCATACTTATCGGAGAATATAAATTTTGCTTATAGCATCGGCGGAAGCCTCAAAAAAACGGGTAATCAATTTATATTAGGGGCTGCTTTCGTGAGGGGCTTTCATGACAGGTACGTAAAACTTGATCGTCTGCCTCTGACAGATGCCATTTCTGTTGATGAGGTATGCATAGATATGGACGAATACTGTAAATACGCTCTGGTCATACAGGACTTCCATACCGGAGACCCAATTGATCTGTTGCGAATCAGAAGGAATGATGTCACAGAGCCCTACTTCTCTGGAGTTCCAATCGAAGAACGATTGGCTGTAAAATACCTTATTTCTGACATGTACAAGCCCTATATCGCTTATGTTGAGACATATTTCCCTAATGCAATCCCAGTTGTGGATTCCTTTCACGTGATTCAATGGATAACACGTCTGATCGACAATCATATCCGTCAACTGATAAAGAAGTACCATCAACGTTACCATGAGCTTCAGGCAAAGCTTTCTATGGAGCGCCATGAACCGGTCACCCTTCCGGTCTCTGATGAGGTATACATACTTAACTCACAGAAAGGATATCCATCATGAGCGAAAACACTTCCAATAACAAAAACAAGCACAGCATCAGTACAGGAGCTGCTGCGCTCATATCTGTACTTGCTGTGCCTGTAACTCTTTTGGCCAGTTTACTGATCTCTAACAAGAAAAAGAAATAAGAAACTATTTTTTTATCTTTTATACTCACTTAAAAAGTGCAGCCCCCATTTCACCTTTTTGCACTCTTCCTGGAAAACAGTGTCATAACAAATTAGTTATGTAATCTTCGTACTATCTTCATCTATCGTCTCAATCAAAAAACTCACCGGCCTGAATCCATCATTGCAGGAAATCATCGCGGACTTAGTATTCTTCATCCAGCCGTCATATCCTGACCGTAGATTTTTTCTATGTAAAGACCACTTACCTCTTTGAATCTCTTTATCATTTCAACTGCATGCCATCCTTAAAAGCATTGCCCACCTTTTCTCCAACTCCGTAATATCCATTACCAAATGGATCAAAGCTTATAGGCTTAACCTTTGTGATATCAACTGCACCATCAGTCACTACGCTTTCATCTGCAGAGACATTTACGATTTCTCCAATCAGAATGCCAT
>CAMNEA010000092.1 GCA_946536145.1 uncultured Butyrivibrio sp. | reverse complement strand
ATGAACTTGTAAAGAAGATCAATGAAAAGCGCGGTACTATCGTTAAGGATGACGGCTTTATGAGCGTTGGCTATCAGATGGATCACTGCTTTGATTACTGTCCGATCATGCTCACGATACTTGCAGACAAGGGTACAAAGTGTATGGCCACCATAAACCAGAAGGAGGGCGAGCTGATCCTTTCCAGAAACCAGCGGTACATGGTAGTAGGAGCGTATGCTCACGGTGAAAATGGTAAAAAAGTTCCATTTGCAGGTGATCCGGAAATATTTGCCAGGGAAAACATAGCTCCTACCAGCGATTTCCACGGGCTTGAGGTTGTGGTTAAACTCATAAATGAGCCTGAGGAAGAGGAAGCAAAAAAAGATACCGAAAAAAAGTAAAGATTGAAGAGGAATAAGCCGGGAGAAGGGTAGAAGAATCCTGAAAGAAGGCAAATTCAAAGAAATTCCTACAGAAAAAGGAGAGCAACTATGGATAATGAAATAGAATTAAACATGAATGAAACATTAGATCCTGATATTGAGGAAACAAATGATGATCTGTTTGACGAAGACGAGGCAACAGATGATGAAATTGCTGAAAGGTCCTCTATGCAGCCTGAGATAGAGACCATGCATATCGAATCTGAGCCCCAGTGTGTTGGATGCCCCTACAATAAGGGCGCCATAGACTGCGAAATATTTGGGGAAAAGCCCACAGAATATCTGGTAAACGAAAAGGTTTGCCCAAGGGAAAAGTAAAGCAGTAAGTTTCGCGGCGGTACAGGAAAAACCACTTCCTTCGGAGCTGTACCGCCTGCAAAATAATAATGAGTAAACCATTTTTTTCAAAAGAAAGGAATGAAATAATCATGGCTGATGAAATCAAAAATGCAGAACTTAACGAAGTAGCAGAAGACCAGGTGGAGCTTACAGAGGATGAGCTTGATGATGATCTCTATGAGGATTCAAGCATGGTTGCTGACTCCTCAACACTGGAAGTCGTTTTTACCCCTCAGTGTGTAGAGTGCCCCTACAATCAGGGTGCAATCGATTGCGATATTTTCGGAGAAAAGCCAACTAAGTACATGGCTAATACAGAAGAGTGTCCCAGACAGAAGTAAGCAGTTGCTGTCGGTCCGATTCCGATTTGTATTAATGAAATGATGTAAAAGGAGTATTTCTCATGGCTGAAATGTTTGTAACAACCGAAAACAAATCCAGATTTGTCCAAGGGCAGCAGAAAGCTGCCCCTTTGCAGGATGCTCAGCAGAATGTCGGGGCTGAACTTGAGATAGACGGCGCTGCCCTCCGGCAGGGAAATGTGCAGAAAAAGCGCGAGGGGCTCAGCGCCTTTCAGCGCGAATATGCAACCCACGAGAGGCTTGCCGGTGAGCTTGACAGGAGCAAATATAAAGGCAACGACAGCGGGCAGATGCAGGCTATCAAGGATCATATGAAGACTATAGGTACTCTTCTCGGAGAAGAGATGAAACCAGGCAAAGAGGCCTTAAGTGTTCAACTCAGGACTCTTTCCAGGGAGTATGAAGCTCTTCTTACTGCCTGCGATCAGTACCTCAATCACCATCACTCCTTCTTTGGACCGGCGAGATTCAGAAAGAAGCTGGTCAAAAAAGTGATGAAAATGGCCGAGGTTGAAAACACCCGTATCCGCGATATCGGAAGCCTCGAGTGGCTCGTTGATAAGCGCAGGGATAAGATGATTCTCGGCAACGTTCTCGGACTGCGTACATATGAAGCAAATCAGCTGAGGAGTAAAGAGCCTGTTCATCGGAACAACAAGGTGGTATTTAATGATACTGCCAACACCGATCCGGATCAGAAGTATATCTATGAATTCAGCAACGTGCCAAACCATATTGAGCGTAATGCCGTGAGCAATATCGGAACCTCACGCCTGGCGCAGTTTTTTGGCATGGAAAAGAATGTGAGGCAGTGCGGCCTGGCTAACTGGAAGGATCCTGCGGGTGAGACCCACTACGGCTTTCGCTATCTGGGAAGATATGACGGGGGAAATGACAAGACCATCAAAGAGATCAAGAGGGCAGCTTCTCAGGGGACAAAGATCATATATACCGGTGAGGCCCTAAGGCAGCTCAACATGATCAGAATCCTCAACCTTCTTGCCGGCGGAAATCAGACCAGCTTTGAAGAAGAGGTTCTGCTCTCATATTCAAAAAGGAAGGACGGCGACAAATCCTACATTTACATTTCAGGTGCCTATCTCAACCAGGTGAACAAGCGCTTTTCTGCAAGCGTAAACGGAAACTCTCTGCGAAAAGGCACCGGCAGCATCAGGAGAGTGAATGCGAACTCCTTCGGTCTTATAGACAAGGAAATGGCTGATAAGATTGCTGAAATGAAGGATGAGGACGTTAAGTTTATTTTTGGCGATATCCTTAATGACAAGCAGCTTGCGGCATTTAATTCAAGGCTCAGGTATATCAAGCAGGAGCTTGCCGAGATGAAAGCCAATGAGATTGGCAGAAACGACTATTTGGAAAAAAATGACTGGAGCAGTGGGGAGAAGAGCCAGAGAATAAAAGCTGCGATAAACATGTCAGCCCGAAATACCTGGAAGGGCTTTTTTGGCCCAAATACGGAGATCGAAGGCTCTGGCAATTATGATAATGAAGGTCTGCTGAACGAGAGCAGGGAAGAGCTTTACGACGATTTTTACAGGAATGCAAAGGATATGATAGACTCCAAGGACACGGCCGCCGAAAAACTGGAGGTTTTATCAAATCTCACTTTTGCCTGCAAAAAAGGCTATTTTGATAATGAAACCATCGGAGATGATAACAACCTGATTAAGCAGGTGAGGACGAGGCTCACAAGTGAGGTGATGACATCACAGCTCGTCTATGAAGCCTTCAGTCAGAGCCTCGATGCCGCCAGGGAGCTCAAGGAGGCACTTGATGAAGAGAGCATCAGGGACAAAGAAATCCCGGATACCATTCATGATATTGAGGCGGCTGAGAACATGGATGAGGAGACAAAAGAAAAGCTTGAAAATGAATGGAATGTCTACAAGGTCATTGCAAGGCATACTGCTGCATATAACAGGTACCGAAAGACCAGTGTGCAGCTTGATGCCTTCAGGAGAGCGCACAACAGGGCCATGGACTCCAAGCTTATAAATGTCAGTGACTACATTAATAGCTGCAAGACCACGTATCTGACAAGACATAATATGACAGAAGATGATTTCAACGACTTTTTGAATGAAGCCAAAAATGTCGTTGATACCTTTGACAATCTCACTTACCTTAGAGGCGAGGAGATAGATTATGCCAAAAATGCCATCAGTGATAGCATGAGGCTTGAGGCCATGAAGCTCCTGCCCGACGGTTATCCCGGAAACGGACAGGGAATGTACCAGTACAGGCGTGGCCTGGAGACATCAGGCAAAATAAGAGCTGACAAAGCCGCCAAGTACTGGTCTGACAGGGCTGAGGAAAAGAAGAGAGCCCAGGAAGCTGCTGAGGGCGCAGGGGAAGAGAAAAAGGCCGAAGAGAATAAGATTGAAGAGGTCAAGGCTGAAGAGAAGCAGAACGAAGAAAAGCAGGGAGAAGAGAACCAAGAGCAGCAGGATATTCATGAACATGTAGATGTTCAGGATAATGTTGAGAACGTAGAAGATAATAAGGTCGAAGAGAACAAGGCCGTAAAGGTTGAGGAAGAAAACCAGGTTGAAGAGAAGCAGAATGAGGAAAAGCAGGGAGAAGAGGACCAAGGGCAGCAGGATATTCATGAACATGTAGATGTTCAGGATAATGCTGAGAACGTAGAAGATAATAAGGTCGAAGAAAACAAGAACGAAGAAGTCAAGGTCGAAGAAAACAAGAACGAAGAGGTCAAGGTCGAAGAGAACAAGATCGAAGAGGTCAAGATCGAAGAAGAGAATAAAATCGAAGAGATCAAGGCCAAAGAGAAACAGGAAGAAGAAAACAAGATCGAGGAGATCAAGGAAGAGAAAAAGGAGGAAGACAAGGCCGAAGACGAGAATAAGTGGAATATCATAGCTACAAGGGAACTGGAAAATGCTAAAGCAAAGAAATATTTCCCTGAGGTTACAACGAACACCAGCTTAAAAGAAACAGAAAGTGAACATCATAAGGACACAATAGTAACTCAGATTGATGATGAATATTCTGATTACAAGATCATGAGCAATCAGGATGCAATGAAGCTGGCATCTGAAAACCCCGCCAATGATGACAATTCCGCTGCGTTTAAGATAATCTACCAGCACTACGAGGTATATGATGAAAACAGGAAGGCGATGGTAGATATTAAGAATGACAACGCTACCACCGCATACGTAAGTTCCGCAAACAGTATGGCCATCAATCAGTACCTGAGAGCCAGGGATAAGAATGACGAGGAAGAAATACAGTTTACCTACGAATCCAAAAAAGAGGTGGCACATGAATCCGTAAGTGGTGATATAAACAAATGGCGCAGTTCATTGGAAGAGACCATTGCGGAAATGGACAAAGCAACCAAGGCAAATAAGCTTCCTGAAAATACAAGGCTGTTCAGATTTGTAGGCGGGAACTTCCTTGAGTACGCTCTTGGTATGGAAGCCTTAGATGATCTTGAGCCATTTGAAAACTATTCAGCCCCGGGAAGCGCGGATGAGCTGGTGAAAAAAATCAACGAAAATGCCGGAAAGGTTGTCAGGGATGTGGGCTTTATGAGCACAGGCTATAAGGCAGACAAAGCATTTATGGCTAGTCCGATATGCCTTACCATTCTGGCTGATAAGGGAACAAAGTGTTTTGTGACCAAAAATATAGATGAGTCTGAGATCGTTCTTGGCAGAAATGCCCATTACATGATAGTTGGCGCCAAAGCCCACGGCGAAAAGGGCCTTCTTATGCCTAAATCCGGTTTTGAGCAGATGTACAATTCCGGAGAAGAAGAGGACAAGCCAAGCGTTGAATTCCACGGCCTTGAGATAATAGTCAAATTACTAAATGACGATGCACAGGCTGGTGATGGCACAGAAAAGCAAGGAAATCCTTGAGGCCAATGAGAGAGAACTCCAAAAGGCCAGAGAGATAGAGGCCAGGCAGGAAGAAGAAAAGAAGGGCTAAGAAGTCATTTGGGTTATTTTGACAGTTCCTAAGCCATGGTACAATTTAATTAATACTGTTATAATCTAATAAAAATGATGTCAGGGTCTGAAAGCCCGATGCCTCTCTCCAGGTCGGCCTTTTGCCCCTCGCATCATAAAACATAGGAGAAAATCACGATTATGGCTAATGAAAACAACAATGAGGAAATAATGGAAGTTGATGAGGAGCTTACAGAGGAAGAGCTCAGGGAGAACTCCAGCATGAATGCTGACTGTTCCACCATCGAGGTAGTTCTGGTTCCGCAGTGTGTTGAATGTCCTTACAATAAGGGTGCAATCGACTGCGGGATCTTTGGGGAGAAGCCCTCCAAGTATATGTCCAACTCAGAAGAGTGCCCGAGGGAGAAATGATCAATGAGAATAAGAGAGTTACATATTCCGGAAGACACTAATTTAATAGCAGACTATGTTCCGGAAGGGATACTTAATCTTTTGTCCCGTGATGATGTTCTGACTCTTGGAGCTTTTGCTGAAGAGGAAGAGGAGCAGCTGACTACCTTTGAGGACTATCAGGAAGAGGATGCGGCTTCTGATGACGCAGAAGGTGACAACCTTGATGAGGAAGAGACCGACAGGTTTGATGATGCAGAATCAGATGGCTTTGAGGATGAAGAAGGCACATTTGGTGATGCAGAATCAGACAGTTTTGAGGATGAGGATGGCACATTTGAAGATGCAGAGGCAGAAGGTCCGAATGAAGAAGAGACAGACTTTTTTGACGAAGCAGAATCAGATACTCCCGGGGAAGAAGACACTGGGGCCTCAGATTCAGAAAGTGAAGATTCAGATACACCCGTGATAAAGCACAGGCGAAAAGTAAAAAGCGGAGAATTTGTCAGCTTTGCGGTTGTATTCATTCATCCTGTCGGGGCGGAGATACTCTGGCTCTACTCACTTCCTGATTGCAGAACCCTTGGAGGTGCTTCAGATCTGCTAAACGAGATAGTTGAGTATTCTTTTAGAAACTCTCTGGACAAAATATCCATGCTTGTTCCTGACAAAGTGAGCTTTCCGGCCATGAGTGAGGAAAATGACGACCTGGCCCGGACGGAGAGCTTTTTGGAGGACTGCAATTTTGAGAGCTGCAGGAGATATGCGTATGACAGGATAACTCCCGCAGATAAGTCGGCTGCAGCTATTTTAAACAGCCTTCCCTCCAAGAGGGGGCGCCGCTATTCCCAGAGACTTCTTTTGAGATTTCTTATGGACTGATGAGGGAGAGAGCTTATGCCTAAGATTACCATAAACGGAAGAAATCCTAATATGCAATTAATGCTGCGTATGATTGGTTTTGGTGACAATGCCGGATCAGGTATTCCAACGATACTTAATGCGTGGAAACAGGCAGACTGGGTTGAACCGGATTTATATGAAGATACACATTTAAATCAAGTCACGCTTACACTGAAGACATTGGCAACATGGACGGAGTCGGTTGACGAATTACAGGATAATATTGTATATCTGCCGAGTGTACCTGAAGAAACCCTGACGGCAATGAGAAATGCTTTATCTATCTATAATCTTGGGATATCGCCGGAGGCACATGCAAATCTGACGGAAGTTGCCAGTGCTATTTCTAATGCAAGATGACGAATATGGAATGATATCTTGCGCAGCGGGTTCCGATATGGTATATTATCAGTAAGAAATGCTTACATTCTTACGGAGGTGATAATATGGCAGTAGAGGTGCTTTCGGTTTCTTCAAAGGGACAGATCGTTCTTCCCATGGAGATGAGGAAAAAGATGTCTATAGAAGCAGGTGCAAAGCTGGCAGCATATGCGCTTGGTGATATGATCATGCTTAAACCCATTGATATTCCGACAGAAAATGATTTCAAGGCAAGTCTGGATCAGTTTGCTTCATGGGCCGAGGATGTCGGATATAAGGAAAGCGACGTGGATGATATTGTAAAATCATATAGGAAGAGTAAGAGATCATGAAAATAGTTGTTGATACAAATGTCGTGATTTCCGGCATCTTCTTTGGCGGCAATCCCCGAAAGATCGTTGAGGCTGTTGCTGCCGGCTCTGTTGATGCATATGCTACAACTTAGATCATTGATGAATACACAGGAATCATAGATTCCATGATTGAGAGGAAGCAGGGAAAAATAAACCAGAGTATTCTGTCGCCACTGTTTTCTGCGATGAAGATCATCGAAACCGGAACAAATATAGATGTTTGCCGGGATCCCGATGATAACAAGTTCATAGAATGTGCGGTGGATGCAAAAGCATTATACATTGTCAGCGGAGACAATGATCTGCTGGATATCAAGGAATATGATGGAATCCGCATAATCACTGCAAAAGAGTTTTGCGATGAATATCTGAAGTAAGTGAATAAGAATAACAGCGACAGGTGCGAGTTTAGGGATAATCCTAGGCTCGCTTTTTTTGTCGGGAAAATTCCAATGTTGCGAGGTGAAAGGAAATGAAAGAAGGAGAGAATAAATGGAATTGACAAGGGATATCGGGCGACTGATCGAAAGGGAAATCAAAAAGGGAAGTGCACCGCTGACCTTCAATCATATTGACTACAGGGCTGTAATAAATTCATACTGAGAGTCGTACATAATGATTATTGGCCTGCCTTTAGCT
>CAMNEA010000091.1 GCA_946536145.1 uncultured Butyrivibrio sp. | reverse complement strand
TATGACTTTATCTGGGATGAGTTCTGCGACTGGTACATTGAGATGGTTAAACCGCGTCTTTACAACAAAGATGCTGATGTGGCTGCTTCAAGAGAAGCTGCTCTCTGGACGCTCCAGACGGTACTTACCGCTGCATTAAAGCTCCTTCATCCATATATGCCTTTCATCACCGAGGAGATATTCTGCAACATTCAGGACAGGGAAGAATCGATCATGATATCCGACTGGCCTGTTTATAAGGATGAGTGGAACTTTGAGCAGGATGAAAAAGAGATCGAGATGATCAAGGAAGCCATCAGGGGTATCAGAAATGTCAGAACCCAGATGAATGTGCCTCCGTCAAGAAGGGCCAAGGTCTTTGTTGTAAGCGAAAATGATAAGGTACAAAATGCCTTTGAGAGAGGATCTCTCTTCTTTAAGTCGATGGCCTATGCCTCAGAAGCTCTGGTTCAGGCGGATAAGGAAGGCATAGATGATGATGCGGTTTCAGTAGTTCTTGCTGATGCTACTATATACATACCGTTTGCGGATCTTGTTGACATCTCAGCCGAGATAGAGAGACTTCAGAAAGAAAAGTCAAGGCTTGAGGGAGAGCTTAAGAGATCACAGAATATGCTCAGCAATGAGAAGTTTTTGTCCAAAGCTCCCGAGAGCAAGATCGCCGAGGAAAAAGAAAAACAGCAAAAATACCAGCAGACCTATGATCAGATTAATGAGAGGCTTAAACAGCTCTCAAAATAATGAGGTGATCTGAGGTTTGGGGCAGGAATACTATGAATGAGATATTACAAAAGTCAGTCACTGAGCTTTTGGAACGGGCTGACAACGGCGCCAGGATCACCATGGGTGAATGCGAGGCGTTTCTAAATCAGATTCCGGGATTCACTGACAAGCATACACTTGACGATATCAGGGCTTTTCTTGAATTCATGGGATCACCGGAACAGAATATCAGGATAATACATGTGGCCGGGACTAACGGAAAGGGCTCTGTGTGCAGTTATCTGTCTTCTGTTCTGGTAAAGGCGGACTATTCAGTGGGGATGTTTACATCCCCACACCTTGTGAATATCAATGAGAGATTCTGCATTGACGGCAAGAATGTCTCAGAAGGTGTCTTTGTTGAAGTTTTTATAGAGACTTTAAAAAGGGTTATGGAGTACGACCCGGAGTCTTATTTTCCGACATATTTTGAGTTTCTGTTTTTTGTGGCAATGATCCTGTATGACGTCTATCCTGTTGACTATCTCATACTTGAGACCGGGCTGGGCGGGAGACTGGACGCAACTAACGCAGTGGCACATCCGGTGCTTACATTGATCACAGAGATAGGCTATGACCACATGCAGTACCTTGGAACTACCATTGAGGATATTGCGGCGGAGAAAGCCGGGATAATAAAGGCAGGTGTGCCGGTAGTTCTTTTCGACAAGAGAAAAGAGAGCACGGAGGTTGTGAAAAAAAGAGCACTTGAGCTGGATTCAAGGGTTGTAGAGGTGAAGTATTCAGACCTGGAAAACGTGACTCTTTGTGAGGATGACAACGGCAATAAATTCGTTGCTTTTTCATATAATTCCCTATATGATAAATATGCTGACCTTAGACTGTCCACGAATGCTCTGTATCAGGCTGAGAATGCAGCCGTTGCTATAGCCGGACTTGAGGTGCTCAGGGACTGCGGGGCAAAAGTGTCACAGACCGACATCAGGGAGGGACTGTTATCCGCCAGATGGAGCGGAAGGATGGAAGAGATGCGCCCCGGAGTTTTTGTTGACGGCGCCCACAATCTTGATGGCATAAAGGCTTTTTTGTCCAGCACGGCAGAGATCAACTGCGAGGGCCGCAAGATGCTCCTTTTCGGAATAGTGGAAGACAAGCAGTACAAGGATATTGTAACAGAGATTTTAAAGAGCCGGCAGTTCGATGCCATTTATGTGACCGTCCTTGAAACACACAGATCTGTTTCTAAATCCGATCTCAAGGTTGTGTTTGAGGACAGCAGGGAAGAGCTCGGGATAGTCGGTGTCCCGATAAAGTACTACAGCAATGTAAGAGATGCTGTGACAGACATAATAACTTCAAGAAAATCCGGCGACTGCATTTTCGCAGCGGGATCGCTGTATCTTGTCGGCGAGATCAAGAAAGTTATTTAATTACCTATCCTGTTTAAAGAGGAATGTAATATGTTGAATTTTGAAGAAGAGTTAAAGAAATTCAGGCCCAGCCTTGAGATAGAAGACGCAGAAGAGATCATATATAATCAGGACATCGACGATATGTCAGATGTACTTGTCAAACTCCTCAAGGAGGCCAAAAAGGAATCGGATTCGGGATCTTCAAGGCTCTGAGATTTCTAAAAAAGGAACAGATAAGAATGGCTACAACTGCTAAAAAGCTTGAGAGCTTATCTAACAGATATTATAACGAAGGGCTTGAGAAGGCCGGAGTAAGGGATATGACAGGTGCTGTGGAATCCCTGCGGCAGAGTATCAAACTCAACAAGAACAATATAGATGCCAGAAACCTATTAGGGCTCGTCTACTATGAGATAGGCGATGTGGTACCGGCTCTTTCGGAGTGGGTCATAAGCAAGAACCTTCGCCCGGAGGACAACATTGCTGATACCTATATGGACATGGTAAGGAACAATCCTACCGCATTTGAAACAGCAGGTTCGATCATTAAAAAGTTCAATATCGCACTGAACTACTGCCATCAGGACAGCCTTGATCTGGCGGTGATCCAGCTCAAAAAAGTGCTTTCCATGAAGCCCGGCTTCATAAAAGCGCATCTTTTGCTTGCACTTATTTATCTGAATAACGGAAACTACGACAGGGCTAAGGTCGAAGCTCAGAAGGCGCTTAAGCTTGATACAGGCAGTGTGCTTGCCAAGCGGTATCTTAAGGAGGCTGACAGCATGCTTCTTCCAGGAGAGAGCGGCAAGCTTGTATCCGACGTGGCAGCCTCAGAGAGCGAGGATGTTATCAGATACAAGAGCGGCAACGAGACGATCATACAGCCGGTCAAGAAGTCTGCAATCGCAAGGAGCAATTCTATATGGGGAATCCTGCTTGGAATCGTTCTTGGTGTTGCGGTGGCAAGCTTTTTGATCCTTCCGCAGAGGATTCAGAGCGTCAATACAAGCAATCAGGAAAAGATTGCCAAGATCAGCGAGGAGTCAGACTCCAAATCTGCACAGATAGTTATATATGAACAGCAGATTCAGAACCTTCAGGAGGAAGTTGACAAGCTGGGAGCGCAGGTCACGGATTACGAGGGCGTTGATTCTACTTCTGCTGCGATGAACAGCCTTATGAGTGCTGTCAATATTTACATGGAGGAGCCTTCCAATGTCGAGGGGATCGCGCAGGCTCTGGAGAAGCTCGATCTTGACGCTATCAGCGCCGATGTTTCTCCTGAGTTCACATCGCTCTATGACTTCCTTATGACCAAGGTGGGTTCACAGCTTGCAGCATCGTATTATAAGACCGGATATGACGCCTATAAGACTGAGGATTATGAAACAGCGATTTCCAACCTGTCCAAGGCTTATCAGTACGACAACACGGACGTAAACATTCTGTACAATCTGGGCAATGCCTACTATGGCAATGGGGACACAGACAAGGCAAAAGAAACCTATGATGCGGTCATAAACAATTTCCCGGATACAAAGAGCGCTCAGGCCGCTGAGACCAAACTGGCGGAGATTAACAACTCAAATGATTAATTTTTCAGATCTGATTTTTATATTCAGGTTTCTACCTGTTTTTCTAATAACCTTCTATCTTACTCCGGTAAGGTTTCGAACATGGACTCTTTTAATAGGGAGTCTTTTGTTTTATGCGGTGGGAGATCTCAGAATGCTCCCGGCTCTTCTGGGAGCTGTGATCGTCAACTACCTCTTTTCAAAGGCGCAGCTTGCTGAAAAGAGCAGGTCACTCCTTCTTTTCGTGCTTGCTATCGACGCGGGAATGCTGGTGGAATTCAAGATACTCGGCCAGTTCGTGAGCAGCGAGCTTCTTCCGATAGGTATCAGCTTTTATATATTCAAAATGATCAGTTTTCAGATGGACATTTTTAGCGGGAGGATAAAGGACAATGTATCCTTTCCTTCGGTGGCTGCGTACTTTTGCATGTTCCCGCAGATCGTTTCAGGCCCTATAATGAGATATGACGGATATCTCGGGAACAGGATGCTTGTGGAAAAGAAGTCCCTAAGAGAGATCCTGGAATCTGTAGAGGACGGTATCTGCTATTTTGTTCCGGGACTTGCCATGAAGGTGCTTCTTGCCGACCACCTGGCGATGCTTTGGAATGACATAGGTACTATAGGCTATGAGAGCATATCGACGCCGCTGGCATGGCTGGGAGCAGTGGCTTACTCACTTGAACTGTATTTTGACTTCTGGGGATACTCGCTTATGGCCGCAGGTGTTGGCGTTATGCTCGGATTTCCATTTATCAGGAACTTTGATCACCCATACTCATCAGCGAGTGTCTCCGAGTTTTACAGGAGATGGCATGCAACCCTTGGCTCATGGTTCAGGGATTATGTATATTTTCCCCTGGGCGGCAGCAGGAAGGGAGATCTAAGGACAGCGTTCAACCTCCTGGTTGTCTGGCTTATTACGGGATTCTGGCACGGCATAACTGCGAATTTCATTCTCTGGGGAGCTGTACTCTTTGTCATAATAGCTCTTGAGAAGTTTGTTGTGTTCAAAAAAATGCACACACTTGCAGGTAAGATAATAGGAAGGTTTAATGTGCTTGTGCTTATACCCCTCACATGGGTGGTTTTTGCCATTTCGAATTTTGGACTCCTTGGAACGTATTTTTCGAGACTGTTCCCATTTTTCGGCGATGGAATAGCTGTAAACAAAAATGACTTTATCAAAAATATTGGCATTTACTGGGTAGTGCTTGTGCCGGCGCTTTTATTGCTGATCCCCGGAATCTATGAATTCTGGAACAACAGGCGCAGACATGCGAAATTTGCTGTCGTATGGATACTGCTCTTTTTTTCATGTGTTTACAGCCTGTCCAATGCAGCAGGTAATCCGTTTATGTATTTTAGATTTTGAATGAAAGAGAAGTAAATGAAGATATTAAAGGAATGTCCGATGCTTGTTGGTATCGTGACAGTTGCAGCAGTTTTATCAATTGTGTCTTTTGCGTTAATGGGCACATCATACAGTGAATACGCAGATTCCTGGCTGTCGGGAAAGACTCCGGCTCTTGCACTGTTTTTCAGAGGGGCCTCTGACGGTGTATTTCCGTGGAGCGGTTTTGACGCTGACAATAGTACCGGGATGATGGCGGACGGGGGCAGCGCCGATGTTATGCCTGAACCCCCAAAGCCTGCGGACGAAGATATGACGGATCAGGATCTTTTGCCATTAGAAGCCGGCGAGACGTCTGACGAGAATTTAGATGCAGTTACAGATGTAGTAAGCGAATCTTCAGATGAGATACAGCCTGAGGAAACAGAGACAGCAAAAGAAGAGGCCTGGGAAGACCGGATATATGAGTTTACCCAGGTGGATGATGAATATTTCAACGATGCCCTCTTTATCGGAGATTCGAGAACAGTGGGGCTTTCTGAGTATTGCGAGGCTCTTGATACCAGAGCAACTTTCTATTCAAAGATATCTCTCACGATATATTCGGCTCTGTCAAAAGAATTCATACGAACCGGCAAGGGGAAGATAAGCATCGAAGAGGCGCTTTCTGAGAATCAGTTTGGCAAGATATACATAATGCTAGGACTCAATGAGATAGGAGTGGGCGATTCTCAGTATTTCAAGGAGGCGTATGCCCGGGTGATCGACCGCATAATGGAGCTTCAGCCCGACGCTATCATCTACATCCAGGGAATCATGCATGTAACCGCTGCCAAGAGTAATAATGACAAATATTTTAATAACGCAAATATTGATGCCCGCAATGCGGCGATAGCAGAACTTGCTGATCAGAAGCGCATTTTTTACATCAATCTGAATGAAGCGCTTGATGATGAAAACGGCAACCTGGCACAGGAGCTGTCTTTTGATGATATACATCTTAAGGCAGCGTCTTATGAGAAGTGGCATGAGTTTTTACTTCATAATGCGATAGTGAGGTGATAAAATGGCTAGAGAGATGACTTTTAAAATGGAACGTCCGGGTCTTTTAAAAGAGGGTGATGCCGTGACGGTTACTGAGGGCGTGCTTCCCAGCAACTATTACTACACAATCGATCCGTCGCTCGCGATGAGTGGGAACTTTCCGTTCAGAGAGAGGATGCTCGAGAGAGAGGGAGTTGTGACCAAAGTTGAGGAAAACGCCAGGGGATACTATGTGACTGCCGTTTTTGGCGGAAAAGGCGAGGACGCTCAAACATAAGGAGGAGAAAAGATGGAATACATTAAAACAGACAAAGCACCACAGGCAATAGGACCTTATTCACAGGCAATCAAGGCAGGAGATTTTCTCTATGCCTCAGGCCAGATACCGATCAATCCTGCAAACGGACAGATCGAGGCAGTGACCATTGAAGAGCAGACTGAACAGGTATGCCGCAATATTGGGGAGATATTAAAGGCTGCGGGAACAGGTTTTGAGCATGTTGTTAAGACTACCTGTTTTCTTGCTGAAATGGGAGATTTCGCAGCGTTTAACGCGGTATATGAAAAATATTTTACAGGCAAGCCTGCAAGGAGCTGCGTTGCAGTTAAGAAGCTTCCCAAAGATGTACTTTGCGAAGTTGAGATCATTGCGTTTTTGGGCTGACAATAAGTTGAGTGATCAGCCTGTACAGGTTTGTATCACACAATCTATGGAGGACTGACAATGAAAAGAGCCCGGGTGGCAACAGCTATAATTGCATATACCCTGATCCTTACCGGGTGCGGATCTCTCACAGGAAGGCGCAATATAGAATCCGGATTCAGCTATATCGAGAGCCATGAGTATCAGAGTGCGCTTGAGAGTTTCGATGCTGCGCAGGAAAACGGTGAGGACACGTGCCTTATCCAAAGAGGCCGCGGTATAGCGCACTACAACAGGGGAGAGTATGAGGACGCAGTTTCCTGCCTTCTTGAGTCACTTGCTTCTGACAACGGGATAGTCGATGAGACAGACTTTGACACCAACTATTATCTGGCGCAGTCCTACCTTGAGCTTGAGGAGTACAAGAAGGCGAAAGAGGTGTATGACGCCATAATAGCCCTTAGGAGCAAGGATGCAACTGCTTATTATCTGCGCGGTGTGGCAGAGCTTGCGAGCGGTAACCATGACGGTGGCCATTCCGACTTTAGCAAAGCAATAACTCTCAATTCCAGGGATTATTCAATGATGATAAGGATTTATAAGGCTCTGGATGACTACGGATACAGTGAAGAAGCGACTTCCATACTGCAGACAGCCATGGACAGCGGAAGTGATTTCATGACCAACTTTGAGAAGGGTCAGGTATCTTTTTATCTCGGGAATAATGCAGAGGCTCAGAGCTATCTTGAGGCGGCGAGAAATGAACGGGATCAGGAGAAAGAGCCTGTGGTCGTGATGCTTGGTCAGACCGGAGAGAAGCAGGGGGATTACAACTACGCGATAAGTGTTTACAGGAATTATCTGAGCGAGGACCCGACCAGTGCCCAGGTATACAATCAGCTTGGCATGTGTCAGATAAGACAGGGTGACTATGAAGCTGCGGTTCAGTCCTTCGAGCAGGGACTTGGGATCGATGACAAAAGCATGAATCAGGCTCTCTATCTCAACCAGATCACAGCCTATGAGTATATGGGAGAGTTCGATGTAGCATCATCCATGATGGCAACCTATCTGAAGAATTATCCCGATGATGAGAGCGCCAGGAGAGAGAATATATTCCTGTCAACAAGGTAGGAATGGATGTCACTAAGGTTCCTTAGTGATTGATGAAAAAATATCAATATGTTAAAATATAATAAGTGTCATTCTTGGATCGCCATATCCTGAATCGGCACAGGG
>CAMNEA010000090.1 GCA_946536145.1 uncultured Butyrivibrio sp. | reverse complement strand
CGTTACAGATTGACTCATTTTGGAAATCAAAATGAGTCAATCTGTAACGTCCCCACTGACTCATGTAACGTCCCCACTGACTCATAACTCAAAAAAGAGCAAAAAAAAATGAGTCAAACTGTAGCGTCCCCAGTGACTCATTTTAGTGCGGAAGATGGGACTTGAACCCACACGATGTAAGCATCACAAGATCCTTAGTCTTGCTCGTCTGCCAATTCCGACACTTCCGCATTCCATCGCAAATAGCTTGTTGCGACTTTTATAAAATACCAAATTTTTCCATAAATGTCAACACTTTTTTTAAGTCACAGTGATAGTGATTTCTCCGGATTTTGACCAGAAAAAACCACCTGCCCGGGTAAGGCAGATGGTTTTTGCACAAGTCATGTCATCGCCTTTTCTCCGGACTTTTTGTCCTTCTCGTAAAGGTTGTAATTCACATAATCGGTTCACCCGTTAAGCCTGTTGAGCACCATGAGGATATCCATCGGATCTTCGACAAAGATATTACCTCCTGCTCCTGCCTCTATCAGCTCTTCTTTGGTCCTAAATCCCCACAGGCATGAAATGCACTTAAGATCCGTGTTGAGCGCAGTCCTGTAGTCCACCTCAGAATCTCCCACATATATGCACTCCTGTTTCGTGCTGCCAAGCTCCTCCATTGCTTTTATGCACTCATCGGGATAGGGCTTCCTTCTAAGCTCCTCAGTCACGCCTATCGCCACATCTACATAATCTCCAAAGTAGATTCGGGTCAGTTCCTGTACCGCCCCCATTGGCTTGTTGGATACTATAGCTATCTTGTACCCCTGTGCCTTTAGTTCTTTTAAAAGATCTATCATGTGATCATAGGGCCCGGTTTTGATATTGCAGTGTTTCTCATAGTAATCTGTGTACTGCCGGGTTATCCGGTCAAATTCCGGATTGTTCCTCCCCTGCGGCAGGGCTTTTTCCATCAGAACGTTCGCGCCATTGCCAACAAAGTGCATTACATCCCGCACAGACCAGGTCGGATATCCATTCAGCCTTAGTATCGCATTGACGCTGTCTGTAATGTCCTCAATTGTATTTAAAAGTGTCCCATCCATATCAAATATCAATGTATTGTATTTCATATTTTCTTCCCGTTTTCCTTATTTTATCTTCACTGACTTAACAGAACTCCAGCTGCCGACATAGCCGTATTTATCGACTGCTCTTACTCTGACATAGGCATTTCCCGTCTTCTTATATTGGAAGGTGAGGTTCTCCTTTCCCTTAGCTGCAACCTTGGTCACAAGACTCTTTTTAAACTTTCGGTCTTTTGCAATCTGAATTTCATATCTGATTGCATAAGACTGTTTTTTCCAGGAAACCTTTACCTTTTTGCTTTCTTTGGCAGTCACCTTTGCCGAAGAAATCTTCTTTACAAGCTTTGATGCCGGTGGATCAGCGCTTTTCTTGATTACTTTAACCTTATAGCTGCATGCTGCGCCACTGCCATCTTTTGCAGTTGCCTTGATAGTAACTGTTCCGGCGCTTTTAGCTGTTATTGTTCCTGAACTGTTTACAGTAGCAATTGAAGTCTTTGATGAAGACCATTTTACATTTTTGTTTGTAGCATTCTTAGGTGATACCGATGCAGTCAGCTTTATCCTGCCTCCCACCTTTACAACCTTCTCACCCGCAACAGTTACCTTCTTTACTTTAACAGAAGGTTTTTTAACCACGATGTCGTAAGTACAATTAACTCCGGAACCGTCCATTGCTGAGACAGTTATGGTTACTGTGCCGGCCTTAACAGCTTTTACTTTTCCATTTGCGTCAACAGTTGCGACAGAGCTGTTGGATGATGTCCATTTAAGCTTTGAGTCTGTAACTTTTTCCGGTGATATGGAAGCTGAAAGTTTGATGGAGCTTCCGACCTTTACAGTTTTTTCACCTGCAATGGTAATTTTCTTCACCAGTTTTTTGGTCACAGTTATCCACTTGAATTCAAACACATATGAACCATCTGTCGAGCAGACTTCTACCCATGCCCCGCCGGGCTTTAAGCCTGTTACAGTGCCGTTTTCATCAATTGACAATACGCCTGTGGAAGGATCATCGAGCTTCCACATAATGTTTTTACTCAATGCATTGTCCGGTGACACATTTGCTTTCAGCTTTATTTTTTCACCTATATTGACACTCTCGGGGCCGGTAATGGTTATTGCTTCTATTTTGGGATACACATTTATTTCATAAGTTCCAACAATATTCGAGCCATCAGTTGCTGTTGCATATACCTTGGATTTTCCGGCTTTCAGTCCTCTTACTATACCGTTTTCATCAATCCTTAGAATTTCCGGATTGGCCGCCTTCCAGTCTACGCGCTGCTCAGATGCGCTTTGTGGAAGCACCGCAGCCTTAAGTTCTATTGTATTGTCAACTACAACCTTATCATGTCCGGATATCTGTATGCCTGTTATTGATGATAATACTCTGAGATCAAAGTAGCCTACTGCTCCCGAGCCATCAACAGTTTCTGCTTTTATGGTCGCCTGTCCCAGCTTAAGTCCATCAACTGTTCCTGTAAGCGGGTCTATGTCGGCCACAGAAGTATCTGATGATGACCAGATAATGCGCTTATCCTCGGCATTTTCAGGAGTAATGTTTGCAATCAGCGATATCCTGTCATACAGATACACAGATGAAGGGCCACTTATTGTTACCTTGCTTACAGGCAATGAATCAGTAACAACTACTTCGAATGTTCCATAGACACCCGTTCCGGATAAAGACTCAGCTCTTACGACAGCAGTACCTTCAAGTATCCCGGACACAACTCCATCACCTGACACAGCAGCTACAGAATTATCAGATGATGACCACTGCAGGTTCTCATAGTACGAGCTGTAAATCTTCATGTAGTTTGATAAGTTTACAGAAGTACCCTTCTTTATTGTTTCTTTTTTTACTACAGAAATTGCTTTGGTAGGCTGATTAACAGTCACATTGAATCCATAATAGCCAATACCATCTATCTTGACACGTATATATGCACTGCCGGCCTTGATCCCCTGTACTCTTCCATTGTCGTCAACTGTAACAACAGATGTATCATCAGAGAACCATTTAGTTTTATTGTAAGTGGCATTTTCAGGCGTTATAATTGTATTTACAGACTTGACTTCTCCTACTTCAATACTGCCAATATAGCCATCGGGATATTCAAAGCATACGTTTTCAACCGCGACAGGCTTTAATGATGTTCCATAGGCGACAGGAGCAAGTGCAGCTATCTTGTCGCCATGATTGCTCTGTCTGGTATGTTTCAGTGCCTGAGTTGTGATTCCAAAATACATATGATCATAATACAGATCATCATCATCCCATGTCACATCTACCTCATACCACTCGCCATCATCCAGCTGATTTACATTCCATGCATGCCTTCCACCATTAGCTGATGTTCCGTAAACAACATGACAGGGAATATCTCTAAGGTCGCATAAAAGCTTATATGTATGCGCATAGCCATTGCATACAGCCTTGCCATACAAAAGACATTCATACGCCGACTGGCCATGCCATGGTTCCCCGATAGTCCCATATACGGTTGACTCACATATCTGATCATGCAAACACAGCGCCTTTGCATATTTTGTAGACTGCTGCGCTCTGTTTGCCAGCCTGTTCGCTCTTGCCAGAGCTGCTGCGCCTTGTGCCTTAGTCATCATACTGAAATTATTGTCAATAGCCGGATGATCATAGAGATAGTACCTATAGCCATCCCATTCCGCTTCTGAACTGATTCGGGAGTATCCAAGACTGTACATTGCAGATTCTTTTGCCTTGTTATATCCGCTCTTTTCTTCGTCGGTCAGTTTCAGATAAGTATCGCCATTAGTCCGAATATAAGTGTTGATATCATTAGCTTTCACACCGGCATCAGCCACAATATCAGCTTTATATACAAATGCAGAAAATATCACTGAGAACGCGAGTATCTTAAAGATGCATGATAAAAAATCATATTTCTTAGTCTTTTGCATATCATTTCTCCCTTACTGATGATACGAATTGCTTCGTTTCTTCGTAACTATCGCAATTCTATCATCATATTATCATCCAGCTATAAAAAAATCATAAAGCTGCAGTAAAAAATTAATTATCACACCTGATATTTCACCATAAAAATCCTTTTTTCTCAATCCCAACATCACCGAAGATTGATATCCTGTTTTGCTATGCAGCAATTTTGCTTTATAATATTCATAGGGCATCCGAGGTCAATCATTTTCACGAGGATTTACAATGGGACAAAACGGCAGAACCTCTTACATATCCGGACTTGTTTTTATAATACTTTTTACCACAATAATCTATTTTGTGTTCTTCTTTACCAAGGGGATGTTTGGCGAGAAAATCCCTAACCTCGATGGTCCTTATGAGGTTATCAGGGTTATTGACGGCGATACCATTGCGGTCGAGATTCAGGGAAAAGAGCGCAACATAAGACTCATAGGTGTAGATTCGCCCGAGAGTGTCGCTGATGAAAATTATAAAGAGAACACCGTGGAGGGAAAAGAGGCAAGCCTGTATACCAGGGATATGCTCGAAGGTCAGAAGGTCTACCTCGAATATGACAAGGAGCATTACGATTCTTACGGTCGGAAACTGTGCTACGTCTATCTTGGCGACAAGACCATGTTCAACGAGCTGCTGGTAAAAGAGGGGTACGCAAAAGTAATGACTGTCGAACCCAACCATATGCATGAAAACCGCTTTATCGCTGCCGAGGAAAAGGCCAAAAAAGAAGGTAAAGGTTTCTGGGGAACAGGATTCTTTAAATGAGGTTTTTTGAGAACAAGGCATTGACATATTGCTGCAAAGATATTATTATTAATTTTGTCGTTCGCGGAAGTGGCGGAATGGCAGACGCGCATGGTTCAGGTCCATGTGTTGGCAACAACATGAGGGTTCAAGTCCCTTCTTCCGCACGTAAGGATCAACTCGAAAGAGCTGATCCTTTTTATTTAATTAGGAAGTTCCTCCGTCTTTCCTATCAGATAAAAAATAATATGGAAGAAATTGCTTCGCAGATAATCCGTTTGTGAAAAGTCTGCGCTTAAACACTTACTTCGATACAGTCAGCCTGTCGATATATGCGCACAGCTGCTTTACCGAGTCCTTGAAATTCTTATATTTAATAAGAAGCCAGATAAAGATGATCGCCATTAAGCCGCTGCATGCGAAATCGCCAACGAACATATTCTCAAATCCCGCTGCAAGAAATATGCATGCGCAGATCAAAATCCCCACCATCGGGATCAGTATCCTCACCATCTCCTGGTGTATCTCCTGCAGCCGCAGCTGCAGCATCTCCCTCTCTTCCCATACCTCTTCTTCAGTCATGAGGTCATAATCGATTTTTTCAAGATGTCTGAGATAGTCTCTTAAACGCTTCTCCATAGTTCCTCCAATCAAAAAGCAAAGCTCCAACAATGCTATTATACGCTATATCGATATAAATTGCACATTTTGTCATTCTATGTCCCGCAGTTCATGAGCGCGCTCAGTACCGCACAATTGAATCTGTCGTTCACCTGTATCTCTTTTTCCAAGTTTATGCCGTCCTGATCCGCTGAACACTCTCCGCAGATATCGACAGCGATCACTTCCCGGCAGCTTAGCATCTTATTTGCAAAAGAGATAACGAAGTCCCCTGACGCTTCTCCCTGATCCCAGTTGGTCGCAAGCTCATCTTCCGATATCACATCCTTATCAACCGAGAGATATACAGGATGCTTCGTATCAGGGAGCCTCACACTCCCATCAGCTCCTGTAACATCAGCCACGTCATAGAAAAAAGCTCTTTGCCTGACACTCTCTTCCAGTTCATCTATGAGGATCCTGTCCGCGCCGATGATATGAACATCCCTCACAAAAGCGCTCCTCTCCAGAACGTCAAGAACCCACCCTCCGCAGGAGAGTATGTCAAACATCGGCCGCTGCATATCCGGATGATGATCCAGCACAACCAGCGAAAAAGGCTCCCTCACAAGTCGCAGGAAAAGAGCTGACATATAGTGGTAGTTGCCCGAGTCTATGAAATGTATGCCGCGGGCAGTATTGCCGGCACGGCTCAGTATCTCTTTTGCTGCCTCGTCATCACAGTAGCAGTTGGTGCCTGAAATGTCACTAAGGTCAACAAAACGAGAGCTCTTATCCTTAAGATAAAAGCTCTCATGTTCATAGATTCCTGATAAATTAAATATCGCAGTTTCTGATCTCATATCACTTCCCAAGATCCGCAAGATGGATGATCGCGTCCTCCTTCATAATGCAATCGCCGTGCTCCCTGATAAAGAGTGACTCAGGAGCATTGACTGTAAGAAGCTGCGAGTACTCTACCCCCGCTCTTCTCATGTCATAGATTATGCTCTCATCAGAGGTCAAAAGACCTGCTATCAGATAAAAGCGCCCATTATGTTTGTACAGTGTCGAATCGACAATCGGAAGCGATCTCACAACTCTGGCAAATCTCGCTGCTTCATCCAGATTGTCAAATTCCATCATATATCCTGCATACTCGGTAAGAGGCTGGTAGCTCAGCGATGCCTCCTCCGGATTAAACTGTATATCACCGTCCTTGGCATAAATTCTGTTTATGCTATCAGAAACGTTGGTGATGACCTCATTGAGAGCAATTCCCTTATCCCTGCCGGTCTTACTCTTGATCTCATCTACCCTCTCCTGGGTAAGTGTGCGAAGTATGGACTCAGCTGCGCAGCGCATCCTGTCAGCTGCCTTCTGGATATCGTCATTGCTCATCTTGACAGCAAAAATACGTACAGAACCATCCATCATCATGTTCTTGCTCATCATCATGACTTCCGTCTCAGGGTCATAATCAAGCTGCGCCCCCACCTCTTTGTTGAGCTGTGCAAAGAAGGATGTGGTATTCTCCGCACCGTTTACAACCGCTTCGGGAGTCAGACCTATCTCATGGAGTTCTGATGCCGCAATGCTGCATTCAACTGTTGTCGCATTCATTTTTACTATAATCATTTAGCATCATCTCCTTTCTAAAAGGTCTATCTTTCTAACTTAATTATAATACCGCCAAACACAGACGTCCATGTGGGAGTGCTTAAAGTTTTATTAAAATAGACTATTATGGTTTTTTGCGGATGTGCTTGCTCTCCCTGGCTGCCTTTATAACATCTGGCTCCTGCCCTATCTCACTGGCCTGCCCCGTAGATTCACATCTTATGGTAACACGGTTGGCACCACCTATCGTGCAGGTGAACATCGTGAAGTCCCACTGCCCGGACTCCATCTCATTGACGTCATACGCGCCGAGAGTCTCTATGTTGCTGACTTCGTAGTAAAAGCTCATGCCATTCATATCAGTCACAATGACCTGCGCACCCATTTCAAGTTCGGGGAGCCTGCCAAAATGCTCGACATAATTGTGCCCGCAGACAATGAGGTCATTGTCATAGGCAGAACCCTTGTATCTGCACACAGCCACTTTGGCGTTATCACTCGACCACTCGTCCTGGATTGGGAGAAGAAGCCCTAGCGATGGAATCTCCACCGTCCCGACAAAGCTTCGCCCGCCCAGATTCACAACAGGCATCGGACCGGATTCATTTGCAGGAAGCACTGCCGTAGGCATCTGCTCGATAACACCCTCTAACATCTCATCGGAGGCTGCTCCCGCCTTGGCATTGTCATCAAAGTTGTTCTTGACAATAACGGCTGCCAGTACTATGAGAATTATACCGACAGCTATATATATGTAGCCTTTGATCTTTTTCAACTTTTTCCCTTCCCTTGTTATGCCTTCATTGCTGCTTCAATTGCATAGGAGAGCTGATCAGGACAGGATGTACTCTTGAACCCGCATCTGATGCCGCGCAGCTTACTAATTGCATCCTCACACTTCATTCCCTCGACAAGCCTTGAGATTCCCTGCAGGTTGCCGTTGCAGCCGTTGGTAAAGCTTACCTTGCTGATTGTATCTCCGTCAAGCTCTATATCTATCTGCGTAGAGCATGTTCCCTTGGTCTTGTAAATCATAATTTTCCACCTTTCATTTCTTTTTGTACCACCTATTATATGACAAAACGTGAAGGATATTCAAACTTTTTGAGTTGTGAGTCAGTTTGAGTCAGTGAGTCAGTGGGGACGTTACAGTTTTGAGTCAGTGGGG
>CAMNEA010000089.1 GCA_946536145.1 uncultured Butyrivibrio sp. | reverse complement strand
TATATAATATATGTGACTATGGAGGAGACATGAATAATCAGAAGAACAAAGTCACGATGGTATTTGCGCTGTTTTTGCTGCTTGGTGTAGCTATATGGTACGTCGGGGTGCTTGGCAAGACAGACAAAGTATATAAAAAGCTTTCAGAAATCGACGGTGTTATCAGCGTTGAAAAGACTGAAATGGATAAGGTTTATGGAAGCTGTATCAAATCCAAGTACGTGGTTACCTTCAGCCAGCCGGTAGACTGGGATAATCCTGAAGCAGGCACCTTCCCCCAGAGAGTTGAGATCGGTCTGTCTGATAAGGCGGATGTAAACTTTCTTGAACTTGACGGATATGCTTTTGATGCCGGTCTGATGAAGACAGATTATGTGGGTGAGCTTGTGGAGATGTATAAGGGGAACTATATACATGTTGAGCACAGGTTCTTTGGAGCATCATCGCCTGATGATCTGTCTTATGACGAGACGAAGTACTGGGAGAATCTGACCTGCGAGAATTCGGCTAAGGATTACCACAACATCTATTCAAAGCTCAGGTCTTTTCTCGGAGATAAGTGGATATGTCATGGAACCAGTTATGGCGGGCTTCTGACCAATGTATACGCAGCTTATTATCCTGATGATATGAATCTGTATATATCCTCTGTCGCACCGTGTGCAGATGGTCATGAAGACAGGAGGTTCTTTGATTTCCTTTACACTAAGATAGGTGATGATGCATTTGGGGCGCAGGAAGGAGCGCGGCTTAGGTCACTTGTCACTCAGCTTCAGGTAGATCTTATCAGAAACAAGAAGGATCTTATTCCTGCTTATACCGATGCCATCGACAAGACAGGAATGAGGTTCAGGCAGAGCGTGGATACTGAAGTTCTCTACGATCTGAATGTGCTTGAGACGGCTACGGCGGTGTGGCAATATGATCAGCCGTTTGAAGAGCTTGAGCAGATACTCTCTCTGCCAGATGACACAAATGAAGATCACATAAGGAAGGTTAAGGCGGAGTTTGACCTGATGATATCACTGCAGAACCCCAAGGACTGGTCTCCGGATATGTCTGCCTGGCCATACTATGTATCTGCCGAGATGGAGATTGGCAATTATTACTATGATTTCTCATATCTCAGGAAGGCGATTGATGATCCTGAAGTACTTGACAACCTCAGCGTAACGACGGACATGGAAAAGACAATCCTCAGAGATACAGTTTTTACGCGGGAGCAGAATGATTCACTTACATTTAAGAAAGGCTTCCGTGAAGGGCTCATATCTATGCTTAAAGATACAAGAGCCAGGATAGTGATGATCTATGGCGCGACAGATCCGTGGATAGCGTTAAGGCTTCCCGATATAGAAAATGAGAATATAAATATGTTCATTCATCCGGCTATGTCACATAGTGAAAGTATCAGCAGCTTTGATGAAGATACCAAAAATGAGATAACGGATATCATAGATAAGAGCTTAAAAAAATAGTACGGTAAAGACACTGAATATACATATGCACAGATCGACGAGGCGTATCTTGACAGGGTGTTTATCGCACTGAAAACGCTTGGGTTCTATGATGTATGACATAAGCATGCTGTATACGCGAACAATTGCGGTGTATAATAATGGTGAAAGGTTACCCGGTAATTTTTCGAAATAACATTACAGATGAAAGAGGGCGGTATGATTGAGCACTAACGTCAAAAAATTATGCCAGAACTGCGGAAGAGAATTTGTAGCCAAGCAGTCAAATCACATATTCTGTTCTTTGGAATGTAAAAAGAGATATGGCAATCATACAGGCTACAGGTGCAGGGAGTGCAGGACTCTCCCATGCGAATACAGAAACATAAGCTCTAACATCACGCCCAAGGAATGCCCAAATTACAAATGGTCGTGGTGAGAAGAGCTCCCTTACTTTTGCCTGCTGACATATGCCCGGGCAAGGGATACTTTTTTTCTTCAAAAAGGCATTTCATGCGCTTGCAGATTTTGGGAATATCGAGGTCTCTTCCGATAAATACACATTGATTGATTTCCTGGGATGAGTCTGAAATTGTGTACAGATTATCCGCGAGATCAAAGCGCCACCACTCATCACTTTGGCGGGTGTAATGGCTGCTTATGATCCCGGCATTGGGATTTATGTTTCTGATGGCGGACTCTGTTTCTGCCAAAACTTTTGGGGATTCATTTTCAGGTATTACAGGATTGGTACCGGAGCGACGGATAAGTTCTTTTATAAAAGTTGTTTTGCCGGCGCCAAGGAAGCCGGATACTATAAGAATATTCATATTTCCTCAACAGAAAGGGGCTGTGAAATAATGAGAGAATAATGAGAATATGTTGACAAAAAAGTTTTGGGCTTTTATACTTTAACCTAATAAACTGATGCGGAAGAGTGAGTAACCGATATGTGAGCATCACAGCTAGTCGCAGATGGTGAGAGTGCGATATGCAGCGTAACGGCGAATGGACTTCCAAGGGCAAACAGAAAGAGTATGATATTTACTTTAGTATGGGCGACGGGGCAGACTCCCCGTGATCAAAGGTCAGCATATGTTTGTATGCGCTAAGTGGGCGTCATGGACGTCAAGCAGGGTGGCACCGCAGATGATTATTTATCTGTCCCGGCATTTTAATAATGCAGGGGCAGTTTTTTTATTTCATAGAAAATTTTACGAATTTCCAAGGAGGAAAAAAATGAAAAAGTCACAGATCACAAGAAAAGTAATGTCACTGGGAATGGCGGCAGCCATCACGCTTTTTTCCGCAGGATGCGGCGCTGCAGGCACTGCAGCCAAGAGCAGCGATGAACAGGCAAATGCCGAAGGCAGGGAGTACACCATCGGTATATGCAATTATGTGGACGATGCTTCTCTTAATCAGATTGTCGATAATATCGAGAGCGAGCTTGATGCGATTGCCAAGGAGGAAGGCGTTTCATTTAATGTCAAATATGACAACTGCAACGCCGATGCCAATGTACTGAATCAGATCATAGCCAATTTCCAGGCAGATAATGTTGACCTGATGATCGGGGTAGCCACACCTGTTGCAATGGCTATGCAGGGCGCTACCGATGGGCAGGATACTCCTGTTGTATTCTCCGCTGTATCAGATCCTGTGGCAACGGGTCTTGTGGCTTCACTTGATGCCCCCGGAGGCAATATCACGGGTACTTCTGATATGCTGAATACAGAAGCAATCATGAACATGATCCTGGCGGCCAATCCGGATATCTCCAAGGTTGGTCTTCTCTATGACGCAGGTCAGGATGCATCCACCACAGCCATCAAAGACGCAAAGGAATTTCTTGACTCTCACAATATAGAGATCATCGAGCAGACAGGAACTAATGTGGAGGAGGTTACTCTTGCCGCAAACGCGCTGGTTTCCTCAGGAGCAGAGGCAGTATTTACGCCTACGGACAATACAGTCATGACAGCCGAGCTCTCTATCTATGAGATCTTCCGTGACGCAGGCATACCACACTACTGCGGTGCTGATTCTTTCGCTCTCAACGGAGCCTTTATGGGATTTGGCGTCAACTATGCAGATCTGGGAAAAGAGACAGCTGCAATGGCTGCAGAGATTCTTTTAAAGGAACAGAATCCCGGAAGCGTTGCCGTAAAGACCTTTGACAACGGTATCGTAACCCTCAATGAAGAGATGATGGATGCTCTTGGTATGGATCTGGAGAGCGCTAAGAAGGCGTTTGGAGATTATGCTTCTTCAATCCAGACAATCAAGACCGCAGAAGATTTTTAAAGATATAACAGAGGTTAAATGAAATGACATCCCTTATTCAAACAGCTGTCGAGCTGGGACTTATCAGCTCGCTTACAGTATTATCCTTGTATTTGAGCTATACCATGCTGAATGTGTGCGATCTTTCCACTGATGGCGCATTCACCATGGGAGCTGCAGTCGGAGCAGTGGTTACACTGTCCGGGCATCCCTTTCTGGCGCTGCCTGTAGCCATGCTGGCCGGCATGACATCCGGCTTTGTGACAGCTCTTTTGCAGACCAAGATGGGCGTTGACAGCCTTCTGGCAGGTATCACCGTTAATACTGCCTTGTATTCCGTGAACATAGCTGTCATGGGTAAATCTTCCCTGCTCAATCTAAACAGCGCAGACAGCATTTTTTCATATGCTTCGGACCTGATGGATGGAAGCCTTCTTGATCCCTATGCCAGGCTTGTAGCGATAGTTCTTATAGTCATTCTGGTAATGATCTGCATCGTTGCATTCCTAAGGACAAGGCTTGGACTTGCTGTCAGAGCAACAGGCGATAACCCGGATATGGTAAGATCCTCATCCATCAACACTGTGGCTATTACCATTACGGGACTGTGTCTGTCCAATTCCCTGACGGCTCTTTCAGGGTGTCTTCTGGCTCAGTATAACAAGTCAGCCAACATCGACATAGGAACGGGGATGCTCACAATTGCACTGGCGTCTCTGCTGATTGGCAGACTCTTTTTCCGAAATAAGGGTGTGGGTCACGGCGTAGTCGGGGCAGTGATCGGAGCTATATTCTTCAGGCTGGTCTATACCATGGCGCTCAGACTCAACATGCCTGCGTTTATGCTCAAGCTGGTATCTTCAGTTATTGTCATCCTGGCAATCAGCGGACCTTATTTCCTTAGTAAGATGAGGAAGAAAGGAGGGGACAATGCTTAAACTTCAATCTGTAGACAAGACCTTTGGCAAGGGAACGGTCAATGAGAAAAAAGCTCTCAGCAATATCAACCTGGATGTTAAAAAGGGAGATTTTATCAGTATCATCGGATCAAACGGTGCAGGTAAATCAACACTTCTCAATGCCATAAGCGGAGTTTTCGGAGTAGACAGCGGCAGCATCATACTGGATGGCGTGGATATAACCAGAGTGTCAGAGCATAAGAGAGCTTCTGTAATAGGAAGACTGTTTCAGGATCCCATGAAAGGATCAGCTCCGTCCATGAGCATAGAGGATAACCTGTATCTGGCATCCGGCAAAAGAGGATGGTTTTCACATATGACCGGCGCTGACAGAAAAGAATTCAGGGAAAGACTTTCGCTGCTTGGGATGGGACTTGAGGACAGGATGAAGCATCCGGTAGGTCTTTTGTCCGGCGGTCAGAGGCAGGCACTGACTCTGCTGATGGCTACCTATAACATACCAAAGCTCCTGCTGCTGGATGAGCATACGGCCGCGCTGGACCCCGCAACTGCAGAAAAAGTCCTGGCTATAACCAGGGATGTCATAGAAAAGAACAATATCACATGTCTTATGATAACCCATAATATGCAGTCTGCTCTGGATCTAGGCAATCGTACAATCATGATGAACGACGGTGAGATCATTTACGACGTTGAAGGGGACAAAAGAGCCGCAACCACTGTTGAGGACCTGCTGCAGCTCTTTAAGGACAAAGCCGGAGAGAAGCTTACCAATGACAGAATGCTGCTCTCGTAAGATCAGATCAGCCCACAGACATTCTTTTTTAATCTGACGGATTCAGCTATAATTGTGAGAGATGGCAGCAAAACAGAAATAATTATGGTGGCTATTACGAGTTGGTAAATAGCCATGGGGGAATTGATGGAAAGCAGGCAGAAAAAATCAGGGAAACTGTGGAAGTTAATAATTGGAGTTCTTGCTGTACTGGGTATATTGTTTCTGATCCTCATGCTCCTTCCGGATGATGAAGTTGATGAGTCTTTTACGGAAGAAATAAAAGAAGAAAACACAGTGGCGCAGCAGGAAAAACCTGAACAGCAGGTCATCGGTACAGAACATGCGGAATCAGACATTAAACCGGTGTCAGTTGATACGGATGCGAAGTCAGCTACCATCATGATCTATATGAATGGGTCAGATCTTGAAACCAATGCGGGAGAAGCAACCACTGATATAGAAGAAATGATATCCTCCGGCATAGGAGAAAACGTAAATGTGATCATCCAGACAATGGGAACCAAAGAATGGCAGGACTACAATATATCATCAAAATCCGCGCAGACCTATCAGATCAAAAATGGCGGTCTTTCCCTTGTGCGTGATAATCTGGGGCAGCTTGACTGTACATCAGAGGAAACCTTATCTGAATTCATTGAATTTAGTAAGAACAATTATCCTGCTGACAGATACATCTTTGTGTTTTGGGATCATGGTGGAGGACCTGTTTACGGGTTTGGTTATGATGAGTGGCAGGACAACGAGTCAGGCTTGACCATCAGTGAAATGGCCCGCGCTTTTTCGAAAAACAGTGATATCCATTTTGATATTATCGGTATGGACTGCTGCATTATGGCAAGCATTGAAACCTGTTATGCCTTTGCGCCTTTTTGTAAATATGCCCTGTTGTCAGAAGATTTTGAATCAGGACTGGGCTGGAGCTACAAGGGATGGATGAAGGCCTTCGAGGAAAATCCCGGAATATCAACACCACTTCTTGGTAAATATATAATTGATGATGTTATTACAGAAAATGAAACCAGCTTTGGAGGTGATTCTGCCTGCATAGCTTTATTTAATGTATCCATAGCCAAAGATCTTTTTAAAGCATGGAAGGACTATGCTTACAAAAATGAAGACGCCCTGCTAAATATGAATTACAGCAGGATTCACAAAGCCAGAGGTAGAAGTCGGGGCTTTGGGGATATGTGGGGATTTGATGAAAGTGATGTCACTCTTTCTGATTACTATATCAGTGACATCCTGGCACTTATGGAAAGCATAGATAACAGAAGTGAAGAGGCCAAAAACCTTACATCTGCACTGAAGGCGGCTGTGGCATATTATGGCCATACATCGGATAAGAACGAATTGACAGGGCTCGCGGTGTCACTGCCGTATGGTGATCCGGATTTTTATGATAAACTCGAGGGTGTTTACAAAGATATTGGCTTTGATGATGAATATATTGACTGGCTGGGCGGATTTGTGTCCAGCTACGGGTATGAGGATTTTTACGATTTCGGTGACTTTGATGACAGCTGGGGCGGATGGGAATCATACGAAGACGAATATGGCTGCAATATAAGCGGCGGCGGTTCCTGCGAATATAGCTACGATTATGAAAACGCGGAGTCCAATGATGATTGGATCTATGATTTTGAGGAAAAGATCTGGTACCTGTATGAGGACGATATTCTTTATATGTATGATGATGAGACAGACACCTCGTTCTATTATGATGAGCAGGATGACAAGATCTATTACTATGATGAAGAACTTGACGACTGGTGCGAAGTAGAAGAATAAATGAGATGTGAAAGATTCCCGCAGATCCCACAAGACCTCCGATAAGGGCGACGAGGATCAGACTGTAAGCATGAGCCGCATCACCTGTTCTGCAGCGGCAGCCACTTCCACATTACGGTCGGCTCTTCTAAAGCCTTCGGATACTGCATAACCGGCCTCGATGGAGGTCATGCTTCCTTTAAAAGAATCTATTGCTGTTACAACCTTCATAGCTTTTTCTCCTTTTATAATATGTATTGGGATCATGGAATAGGAACCAGAAGTGTTCTTAATTTCGTGGATCGGACTGATGGCGAGATAAGATATATAGCTGAAGAAAAGACCTTCAAAGTCAGGATGTTGATCAGTTAAGGAGTTAATATGAGCTTACAGTTATTAAAGGCAAGTACTTCTGATGTGCTTTCATTGAATGGAATATCGAAGCGTGCATTTGACAGTGATGTATCGATTGGTGCAGCATCACCGGGAGGACCTCCCGGATATATGTCAGTACCTTTTCATATGAAAATGGCGCGGCAGGGGTATCTGTATAAATTGACAGATGATGGACTCATTGTTGGCGGAGCAATCTTTTTTTTGGAAAAAGACGTTTTGAACGTTGGCAGGATATTCGTTGCACCGGAGCACTTTCGAAAAGGGTATGGGCTCTTTATCATGCAGGAAGTTGAGAATATGTTTCCGGAAGTAAAGGAGTATACATTGGATACACCTGTTTGGAATGTTAGGACAAATAGTTTTTATACTAAGCTTTGCTATAAAGAAAAGAAGCGCGATAAGGAGTTTGTGTTTTATTCAAAACATGTAGGACATTGATATTAGTTATAGAAAAGGGCCGGTACAGTTTGATCAGAATTGAATTATTATGTTCTTGACTTCCCTATACTTGCAGACTAATATAAAATTAGAATTTAGATTAGTCGAAGGAGTCTGGCTATGTCATATATCGAAAGAGCAATTTCAGATATAGTAAAAAGGAGAGTGCAATCCAGCAAGTGTTTGCTTCTTACAGGAGCAAGGCAGGT
>CAMNEA010000088.1 GCA_946536145.1 uncultured Butyrivibrio sp. | reverse complement strand
AAAAGGGAGGATGCCAGGTAAGCTTCCTTACCTGGCATATTATGAAAAAGTTTTTGTTTGGTATTGTCTTAACTCATCTGACAATATTATATTAACAAGCTAATGTGTCTAAAAGATGATTTGAAGTAACTATTCTTTTAATTAATTGTTAACAAATTGTAAACGTCAAAGATCGCGCATGTATGCCGATTGTTTGACGTTTTTTTAATAGATATTTCACAATTAACCGTTGGGAAAACATTCGAAATAGTGATAAAATTATTGTGAGTACGCATATCTGTATTTGGCTGCATTTTGTTTGATTGTGCCATCAATTTTGAGGATAGCATGAATAATAAACTTAAATCATGGGTAGGTTGGTTTGTTATCGTCATATGCGTCGGTTTAAACCTGCTGGGAAGGACTATAGCCTCGGGCTATGAAATTCCTTTCTGGTTTGATTCGATTGGAACAATCCTTGCTGCAGTTGTACTGGGACCTATTGCCGGTGCAGTCTGTGGTTTGCTTCTTAATGCCATCATATCCTTTGCGGATCCGGTATCTTTGCCGTACATGGCTGTGTCTATAGCTATCGGTGTCAGCGTAGGAGTCTTTTACCCAAGAAGAAAAAGAAATGTCTTCAAGGCCATATCCACCATGGTTATGACCGGAATTCTCTCTGCAGTCATATCAACTCCTCTTAACATCATCATTTATGACGGAAAGACCGGAAATGCCTGGGGAGACAGCTTTATGGACATGCTCGCCAGAGATATTCAGGTCAAGGCTATCAACTCATTTTTGGGAGAAGCCTTTGTTGATATTCCCGACAAGGTGCTGAGTTTTATCATTGCATTTGTACTTATGAAACTGATGGGACTTGTAAGTAAGGGGCACAGGAGCGCAGCCAGGGCTGTTGGCCTTTTGCTTGCACTCTCGATCATAATCCCTGTTATGTTCTATCCCGTTGAATCAAGCGCTGCAGACTTTGGCTCTGAATACGCCGGAACTCTCTATGACACTGAGAGTGGACTTGAGTCGGTTGAGATAAATGCCATTGCCCAGACCAAGGACGGCTACATGTGGGTAGGATCCTACTCCGGCTTGTACAGATACGACGGCTACAGGTTCAGGTCTTTTGCCATAGACGAGAGAATCAAGAACGTTATGGTACTGTTTGTGGATTCCAAGGGAAGACTCTGGATAGGAACCAACGACAGTGGTGTCGGATGCTACGATGTTGACACGGGAGAAATTGAATTCTTCGATACGGGAAGAGGTCTTGCTTCCGATGCTATAAGAGCGATCTGCGAGGATTCTGAAGGAAATATCTATGTGGCGACCATCAAGCAGCTCTGCAAGATAGACCAAAAAGGCGAGATAGAAGTCTTTATGGCAAAGAGCTTTTACGGTGTCAGCAAGCTGAGCTCCAGCGGAGATACCGTGGCCGGCGTTAGAAGTGACGGAAGCCTTATGATCTTCAGGGATAAGAAGATAATCTATGTCCTTGCGGGAAATTACACGGATATAACAAAAGAAGATGAAGGCAATTATATAATAGGAAACAGCAGCAACATGACAGGAAGGCTTTTTATCAAGGATGGTATGACGGACGTCATGTCCAAGCACCTTGCCGGAAAGTTGACCTACTTCAATGACATTCTTTATTCCAAGACCTTTAAAGGGTATTTCATAGCCTGCGAGAACGGTCTGGGATTTATATCGGATACAGGTGTTGTGACGGATCTTTCCACCTCCGACTTCAACACATCCATTGTTGATATCTACGTTGATTATCAGGACAACGTATGGTTTGCTTCAAGTAAGCAGGGCATAAAGAAGTTCTCCTGGAATCCTTTTGAGGATATCTATGCCAAAGCACATCTTGAGAACGAGGTTGTTAACAGCGTTCTTGTAAAAGGCGGAGTTCTCTATGCCGGAACCGGCTCAGGCCTTAAGACCATAGATCTTAAGACCTTCTATTCCGTGCCCATTCCTCATCCTGAGGTTTTAAGAGATGTCCGCATAAGGTGTGTCATGAGCGATAGCGATGACAACATATGGTTCAGTACCTATGGACCGGGCGGACTTGTGGTGATGCATCCTGACAAGACCATAAATACCTATACCCGCAAGTATGACGGAACTGAAGGCGAAAAGTTCAGGAGTACCTTTGAACTCTCGGACGGAACAATTGTGGCAGTCTCATCAACCTGCCTTAACTTCATCAAAAACGAGAGGGTCTTCAAAAAACTCGGTGAAGATGACGGCATAACAACTCAGGTGCTGTGCATGGTTGAGGACGCTGACGGAACCATATACGCAGGCTCCGACGGCGGAGGAATATTTGTCATAAAAAACTTCAGAGTGGTGGATACCATTGGTGCTGAGGACGGCCTTAAGTCACAGGTTGTCATGAAGATCACGCCATGCAGAGGCGGATATCTCTATGTGACCAGTAACGCCATTTACTACAACAACGGCGCTGAGATAAAGCCGCTGAATTCCTTCCCTTACAGCAATAACTATGACGTATTTATAGATGAAAACAAGAAGGCATGGGTACTCTCCAGCGCCGGTATATTTGTGCTGGACGAAAGAGACCTTCTGTCCGATAAGGCAAGCAAATACATGCTCCTTAACAGAACAAGGGGGCTTAGTACTTCTGTTACTGCAAACGGCTTCTATTCGCTGAACGGAGATAACCTCTACCTACCATGTACCGACGGTGTAAGAAAAGTCTCAACAACGGACTATGACTCTTTTAACAATAAATACGAGATCAGGGTTTCGGAAATCTTAGCCGGTGACGATGTGATAGAGCCTGAAAACGGCGTATACAGAATACCTGCTATATCAGGACGTATCGTCTTTGACGTTGCGGTGATGAACTATGCTCTTTCGAACCCGCTTCTGCATATATTCTTAGAGGGCACTGAGGACGAAGGTGTCACCTGCTATCAGAAAGACATGCAGTCCCTGACCTACACGAACCTTCCCTACGGCAACTACAGGCTTCATGTACAGGTTCTTGATACGGCCGGCAAGCATGTTATCAGGGAAGAGATATTTCCTGTACTTAAGGAATCCCAGCTCTATGAGCGCAGCTATTTCAGGATTTATCTGTTTGTGGTAAGCTTTTTACTGGTTGCTTATATCGGCTGGGCCATTGCATCACTGGTTCAGGAAATGAACAGTATCCAGCGCCTCGAGCAGGAAGCATCCAAGGATCCTCTGACAGGGCTTTTGAATAAGAGGGGATCGACTGAGGCTCTGAGGGACGTACTGGGTAAGCGCAATGGTATTCTGGCTATTCTCGACCTTGACAGCTTCAAGCCGGTAAATGATATCTACGGACACGATATGGGTGACCGTATGCTGATTGACCTTGCCGAGATCCTAAGGCGCAGCGCCGATTCCAAAGATGTGCTCTGCAGAATCGGTGGAGACGAATTCCTGGCTTTCTATGCGGATACAACTCCGGAGCAGATGGAGATAAAGACAGGGTTCCTCAATGAAGCCATTATGGAAGCAGCTAAGAAGCACATGGGCGATGACATGAGCATTCCTTTGGGCGTTTCTGTCGGTGGTGTATCTGTTCCTGTCGGAAGTCAGACTGAGTATGATGAGCTCTTCAGAAGAGCGGACAGAGCGCTTTATTCCGTCAAGAACGCAGGCAAGCACGGCTGCAAGCTCTACGAAGAGATCGTGGCAATAGTTGGGGATGAATCGAACATAAGTGGCATCTCGGAGCTTAAGGCAATCCTTGGAGAGAGAGGCAAGTCCGATAAGCCATATCGCGTCGAGCGCGAGCGTATGCAGGATATTTACAGGCTTCTTGTCAGATACGGCGACAATGAAATCCTCAATTCCGCGCTGGTGCACTTTACCATCCTTGGTCCTGAAGGGGCTCAGGTAACACCGGAGATCATGGAACTGTTCCTTGATACTCTCATGGAAAACCTGCGAAACGTTGATGTTTACGGCAACGACAGCGGCAACAGAGTCATTGTGCTTCTCTCTGATGTAAGCCAGGAGATAGCCGGCAAGATTGCCGACAGAATGGTAAATAAATGGAACGAGAATCCGAAGAACGAAGGATTTAAAGTAACTTACGAGAAGGAGATGCTTTAAGATTGCTTAAGACCATAGCATTTGTCCTTGGGGGAGATTGCCCTGAGGATGAGAGTTTTAAGGAGGCTGTAAAAGAGACTGCGGCCTACATACAAGATAATGGATACAGCGTTTACGTGGCAGATGGAAAGGATCCGCTGCCACTTTCCATGTCCGAAAATCGGCAGGAGATGCTGGTTATGACAGATGCCCCTCTTTTGGCAAAAGAGCTGTCGGAGGATGGGTACTTTTGCGTTGGGCTTTTACATGACGGTGAAGCCGGGAAGTCTTTTCCGGGACTTAGATATGTCTTTTCCGATATACAGGAAGTTGATATCGACTCATTCGTAAAGGTCTATCAGAGGTACGCAGGCGAGCCCTGGACAGTGCTTGAGACTGACAGGCTGATTATCCGTGAGACAACGGTTGGAGACGTAGATGAATTTTATAAGATCTACAGCGACCCTGAGATGACGCGGTACATGGAGGGGCTCTTCGATGACCCTGAAGATGAAAAAAGATATCAGAAGGATTACATTGAGAAGGTCTATGGCCTCTTGGGCTTTGGCGTGTGGACTCTTGTCAGGAAGGAAGATGGCCGCGTTATAGGCAGGGCAGGGTATTCCGTAAGAAACGGCTTTGATGAGCCGGAGCTTGGGTTCCTCGTAGGAAAAGAGTTCCAGAGACAGGGCTATTGTATGGAAGCTCTAAAAGCCATCATGGAATATGGAAGAAATGTCCTCCAGTTTGATAAGGTGCAGACTCTTGTCAAGGCTGAGAATACAGTATCCATCCACATTTGCGAGAGACTTGGCTTTATAAAGACAGAGGATGTGGACGTCGAGGAGAACATCTACGGCGACGGTTACACCGACGGAAAAAGAGTTTCTCTCAGCGAATCCAGGTTCGGCAAGTATGTAAGAATGATATTTTTATGGTAATTTTTAGCTTAATCCTGTAAGATATAGCTGTAAACGTAGAAAAATGGATAAAGAATAATTAATGGTAGGAGAAAATGAGCTCACTGGAAGTATTTAGTCTAATTGCAGGCCTGGTCGGTGGTCTTGCAATGTTCCTTTACGGAATGAATGTAATGAGTGGCGGACTCACAAAAGCCGCAGGAGGCAAGCTCGAGAGCGTGCTTGCAAAAGTGACTGAGCACAAGGTAATCGCATACCTCTTTGGTGTGGGCGTTACGGCGCTGGTTCAGTCTTCATCAGCATCTACCGTCATGGTAGTTGGTCTTGTTAATTCGGGGATAATGACTCTTAAGCAGGCAGTTAATGTTATTCTGGGTGCCAATCTCGGTACAACCTTTACTGCATGGCTTCTTTCATTAAACGCAATCAGCAGTGAAAACTTTATAATCAATCTGTTAAAGCCCAAGTCCTTTACGCCCTTCCTGGCGCTTATCGGTATTGCGCTTTACATGTTTTCCAAGAATGATAAGAAGAAAAATATCGGAACAATTCTTCTTGGTTTCTCGGTTCTTATGTTTGGAATGAGCACCATGTCAGACGCTGTTTCACCTCTTAAGGATGTAGACGGCTTCAAGAGAGTACTTACAAGCTTCAGTAATCCCATCATCGGATTCCTTGTTGGTATCCTCTTCACCATGACCATCCAGTCTTCAGCCGGAACCATCGGTGTACTGCAGGCGTTATCACTTTCCGTAAAGGTCAAGTACAGCATGGCTATCCCTGTTGTAGTTGGTGCGGAAGTAGGTACCTGTATCACAGCTATTCTCTCATCTCTTGGCGCTAACAAGAACGGTAAGAGAACAGCTCTTATGCATCTGTACTTCAACCTGATCAAGGCAACAACCTTTATGATCCTGTTCTATCTGATACATTCCATCGTAAACTTCGCGTTCATGGACAATGATATCGGAATGGTAGGAATCGCCGGAATCCACACACTGATTAACCTTGTGGCAACTCCGCTTATGCTGCCTTTCTCAAATCTTCTTGTAAACATGGCCTTGAAGACCATCCCTATCGACGAGAAGGAAAAGAAGGAGCAGGAGGAGCAGGAAGGTATCCGCACACTGGATCCCCGCTTCCTTTCAAACCCGCCCTTTGCTCTTGAGCAGGCAAGGATTGCAGCAATTGCCATGGCTAACATGTGTAAGGATGCTCTTTACGAGGCTATCGGACTTATTGATAACTTTGAGGAAGAGAAGGCTCAGGATGTCGATTACCTTGAGAGAAAGGTTGATACCTACGAGGATCAGCTGGGAACATACCTCATGCAGATCAACGCTCATCACCTCGGTGTAAAAGACTCGCATACTCTGTCAGTTCTTTTGCACTGCATCACAGACTACGAGCGTATCAGTGACCATGCCCTCAACATCATGCAGAAGGCCAGGGGCATGAGCGAGTCAAAGAGAGAATTTACTCCAAAGGCACAGTCCGAGATGGAGATCTTCTCCAATGCGGTAAAAGAGATCGTGGACCTCTCCGTCAGAGCTTTCGAGGCTCAGGATGTTGACCTTGCCAAGATGATCGAACCCCTTGAGGAGACCATCGACGGCATCAACATGGAGGTTAAGAGAAGGCATATCAGAAGACTTAGAAAAGGTAAGTGCACTATCGAGCAGGGCTTTGACCTCACGGATATCAGCACGGACTTTGAGCGTATCGCCGATCACTGCAGTAATATCGCAGTTGGTCTTATTGAGGTTGATGAGGACGCTTACGATGCTCACGAGTACATCGAGCACCTCAAAGCCGACAAGGGCAAAGAATTCGAGAAGGCAGTCGACTTCTATCAGAGAAAGTATCTGCTTCCTTCAGTTAAGTACTAAGAAATATTTACCGGGGATAATTGTGTTATGAACATCAGAAAGCTGAACAGGCTTGATACACTTATAGAGAAACAAAGACAGGCAGGCGCACTTCAGGGCGCCAAGATAATCGTTGAGCACAAAGGTAAAAGAGTTTACGAAAACCACTACGAGCCCGACAGGGAGGACAGCATCTACAAGATCTTCAGCATGACCAAGCCCGTGACGGCCATGGCAGCCATGATCCTGTATGAGAGAGGCGACCTTGATCTTATGAGCAAGGTATCTGACTACCTTCCGGCGTATGAGAGTGTTAACGTGGTTTCGGCCGATGGTATCAGAAAGGCTGTAAACCCCATTACGGTAAAAGATCTTTTGAACATGACCTCAGGTATCGTGATGCCGGGAGAGTTCGGTGATGCCGAAAGACTCATGGCCAAGATCGTAAAAGAGGCCAGAGCCCAGAGAGAATCGGGAATCTTAAAGAGCAATGTCGATATCTGCAACAAGCTGGCAGAGGCAGGAGTTGCCTTTGAGCCCGGAGAGTACTTCAGATACGGATATTCTGCGGACATCCTGGGTGGCATCATCGAGGTTGTCACAGGCAAGAAGTTATCTGAGTTTTTCAAGAAAGAGATCTTCACTCCTCTTAACATGGAGGATACGGGCTTTAAGATCGACGAGGGAAAAGAGTTCAGGGCAGCAGTCCTTTACAGAAGAGATAAAAAGGGCAAGGTTGTAAGAGCCGAGGATGACGTAAGAAGGCGCCTTCAGATGGAGAACCCGAGTAAGGACCCATGGTTTGAGAGGGGCGGAGCAGGTCTTTATTCCACCGCTGCAGACTACGCACACTTTGCACAGATGCTTCTCAACAAGGGAGCATACCACGGCAAGGAGCTCATCGGCAGAAGAACCTTTGAGTTCATGACATCGCCTCAGCTTAATCCCCAGCAGCTCAGTACTTTGGATTTCGAATCCTGCAAGGGATGCAGTTACGGCAATTTGTTCAGGATCCTCACAGATCCGGCTACCGCCTGCTCAAACGGAAGCGTCGGAGAGTTTGGCTGGGACGGACTGGGCGGAACATACTTCTTTGTTGACCCTGAGGAAGAACTGATATTTATATACATGCAGCAGATTGAGGGAGGCTGTGACTTCAGCTTCATAAGAGGACTCAAGCAAATAGTTTATGGTGCATGTTAACGGAGTAAGCAATGGAATTTGAATATATAGAAAAGAAAGAGCAGGGCAGATTCATCAACCGTTATGACGTTCATTACAAGATGGTGGACGGCAACGAGAAGGTCTACGAGATGATAAGCAGAAACCCTGATCTTAAGACCTTTGAAGACCTTCAGAACCGCAAGGAGGATGCGGTTGCCATCATCATGCATGATGAGTCCGGCGAGAAGATCCTCATTAACAGAGAATTCAGAATGGCCACAGGAAGATGGGTTTACAACTTCCCGGCAGGCCTTATCGATCCCGGAGAGACTCCGGAACAGGCAGCAAAGAGAGAGCTCAAGGAAGAGACAGGCCTTGATATCTTAAGGATAGACCAGTGGTGGGGACCGTGCTACAGCGCCATCGGTTTTTCAAATGAGAGGAATGCCTGCTGCGTAGG
>CAMNEA010000087.1 GCA_946536145.1 uncultured Butyrivibrio sp. | reverse complement strand
CGCCAAACGGTTTTCAAGACCGCCTCGTTATGACCGCTTCGATATCGCTCCGAGTCTTATTTGATATCTCAGATAAGATATTGCTCTGCTTAAGAAGTCATTTCGGTATCTCGCGCAGCGCAAGAATTATATTAACAAACCCGTACCAACATGTCAAGCATCTTTTTGAAATTTTTTATAAATTATTTTTCATAATGCTCTCATAGCAGTCCAGAAGTCTGTTCACAAGCTTTTCAACAGAATATTTTTTAACTGCTTTTTTTATGCCGTTACATGACAATCTATCGGCCAGCTCTTTGTCTTTCATTACCCTCTCAATTGCATTTTTTAAAATAACAGGATCTTTAGGTGGTACCATAAGCCCGTCAACTTCATTTTCGATGATGTCAGGAATTCCCCCTACATCACTTGCAACAACGCAGCAGCCGTGAAGCATTCCTTCAACAACTGCCAGTCCGAAGCCCTCAAAATACGACGGCACTGCCATTATCCCACACTTGTCCAGATATCTGTTCTTCTCCTGTCCTGACACCCAGCCTATGTATCTTACATGGTCACTTCGCCTGTCTGTCTCTTTCTTAAGTTCTTTGTCCTCGAAAATTCCACCAATATAAAGCCGTATTTTGTTATTTTCCTTATACAGAGCATCTGTTGCCTCAAGCAGCTCTTTTATGCCTTTGTCAACACATATCCTCCCAAGGAAAAGGATGCTGTTCATATCTTTTTCAGTGCATACCTTAGCCGTATCGATTCCCTGCGTCACAATACCATTTGGCATCACTGCGATTTTTTCCTTATCTGTCAGGCCGCCAAAAAAATCCCTCCAGCTCTCTGTAAGGACCAGCATGCGATCACCCATATCCAGAATTTTCCTCACATATCTTCGTCCGCTTTCCGAGAGCTGTTTCTCATAATAATTTACGAAATCTCCTCCGTGCTGATGAAGAAGTATTTTTTTGCCACACAGTCGTGCCGTTCTTATGAACAGAGACTTTCTCATAAAGCTTGAGTCTGATGAAAAATTCACATGAACAATATCACACCATCCCAAATTCAGCACAAACTTAAAGTAAGCAAGCCCGGCTATCATCAGCTTTCCAAGCTTGCTTGTCTCTTTCATCGTACCTATATATTTCAGATCAACCTTTTTCTGAAGACCCGCCTCATAATAGGAATTCACAAGCGCCGAAATTCCGCCGTGAACCCCCCTGTCCGGCCCGATCATCAAAACCTTTATCCTTCTGTTCATAGATTCTTCCCATAGCGGCTCTTGGCTTCATTCTCTGCCACGTTTGAGTATGGCCTCAGCAACCGCTATATCCTCCGGAGTTGTTATCTTGATGTTGTCATAGGAGCCCTCAACGAGTTTTACTTTTGTATCCGTATAATATTCAACTACCATAGCGTCATCGGTAATATTGATCCCCTTGGCCATGAGATCTCCCTCTTCACGGTCAAGTCTCTTATACAGATCAAGGATCATATTGTAGGAAAAGACCTGCGGGGTCTGGATCACCCACATCCTGTCCCTGTCAGGTGTTGAATCCGCAAAGCCCTTATCATCGGCGATCTTGATTGTATCCTTGGCAGGCATTCCGACCACGCATGCCTTATACTGCTTGACAGCAGAAAAAGCCCTCATTATTATCTCTCTGTTTATGAATGGTCTTGCGCCGTCGTGAATAAAGGCATAGTCGCAGTCATGTGCAGCCGCCTGCAGTCCGAGCCTTACACTGTGATATCTGGCCAGGCCGCCCTCTACTACTGCCGTAACCTTGTCGAATCCGTATTTTTCAACAATATCTTTTTTTACATAATCGACATCGCCCCTTGAAACCACGAGAACAATGTCATCCACAGCACTTTCTTCAAAAGTCTTGACAGAATAATAGATAAGCGGTTTGCCGCCTATCTCCATGTACTGCTTCTTAACATCCGACTTCATTCTGCTTCCGCTTCCTGCTGCAAGAACAACTGCTACAGTCTTCATAATTCATCTCTCCAGACATTTTAATGAATATTCAGGAATCCTGCCTTTGGCAGGACACGCTCCTAGCTTTGCGGGGACCTGGTCCAATACGATTAATGAATTTCTGAAGAAATTCATTAATCTATAGTCTTACGTCCGTGAAATCTTCGCTCCCGCTGTCCGAGCGAAAGATTTGGCACCGCATTCATATCAAGATCAAATCTCACGCCCTTCTTGTACTCGTAGTAGCCTGCCGCTCCTATCATGGCTGCATTGTCTGTGCAGAGCATCGGACTTGGTCTGTAAAAACTGATCCCGTTTGCAGTACACTCCTTTTCCATCTGCTGACGCAGACACGAATTGGAAGCTACTCCGCCCGCAATCGCCAGTTTGTCGATCCCATACTCCCTGCAGGCTTCCACTGAGTGAGAAACGAGCACCTCAACAACTGACTTTTGGAAGGATGCGGCAATATCTGCCTGTCTGATCTCTTTTCCCTGCATCTTGTCCTGGTTGATGAGGTTGAGGACAGCCGATTTGAGCCCGGAAAAAGAAAAGTCATATTTTGCATCCGGTATCTGCGCCCTGGGAAAAGAATATGCGTCCGGATTGCCTTCTCTGGCCGCCTTGTCAATCTTGGGTCCCCCCGGGTAGCCCAGACCTATAGCCCTTGCAACCTTATCGAATGCCTCCCCGGCAGCGTCATCTCTGGCCTGTCCGATTATCTCGATTTCTCCGTAGTCTCTTACAATAACAAGATGGGAGTGGCCTCCCGATGCGACAAGACAGACAAACGGAGGTTCCAGTTCTTTGTTCTCGATAAAGTTGGCGCAAATATGTCCTTCTATGTGATGAACTCCGATAAGCGGCTTACCTGTGGCAAAAGAAATTGCCTTTGCCTCCGACACTCCGACAAGCAGCGCACCAACAAGACCCGGTCCGTAAGTAACTGCAACCGCATCTATATCCTTAAGGGTTACCCCTGCCTCGTCCAGTGCCGCCCTGATACAGCCATTTATCTTCTCAACATGTTTGCGCGACGCAATTTCCGGCACCACGCCGCCATAGACCGTATGAAGCGCAATCTGCGATGAAATAATGTTTGATAGAACCTGCCTGCCGTTTCTTACTACAGCTGCCGCAGTCTCATCGCAGGAGCTCTCTATCGCAAGGATTGTCACATCGCTCTCTTCTTGATCCTGCGAAGTCTTGGACGAATTTTCTTCATCTTTTATGGACATGAATATCACGCCATCATTTTCTACATTTTTATCTATCTGCATATATTGCCCTTTTCTCAGCGTCTGAGTCCCCCGCCGAATTTCTTAAGTGCCTCAGCTTCTTTCTGTCTGTTTGAACTATTCTGCACAAGAAAAGAAATATCATCCCTGCTGGTCAGTTTGCCTATATCTTCTTCCACTGTCACATCTCCCGGGTGGAAAAGAATCTCCATATCGCTCACACCTCTGTCAGCCATGATATCAGCTGCATGTGTAATGCACTCTTTCACACTGTCATAGAACATATGTCCCGAGAGCATTACTCCCATAAAGAGCTTTCTCTGAACCTTAAGACCGGCTAGCTTATCCGCGTATTTTCGTTCATTTCTTGAAGCAAGAGCATTGAGCACCAGCACCTTAACCACATTTATCGGTTTAATGTCCTTGAGTTTGCCGGATGCTCTTCTGTAAATATCAAGTTCCTCTCTGGGAAATCTGATGTATGAGACATCCAGGTGATTCTTATCGATCACATCCATAACTGCATCAAAAATAAGAGGCAGCATATGAAAATGAACATGCCCGTCAATGCGATACCGGCCCTCATTCATGTATGGTTCACATGCAAGAAGCTGTGCTTCCACCTCTCGCCTTATCTGCTTGTAATAAAAGCGTCTTATCACAGGCACATATCCCAGCAAAAGCAGTTTCCCGAATCCTATATTAAAATTGCCCTCCCTGTCGGTAAGGCGAGTCGCCTTTTTTCCGGTCAGAGGCTTTCCTTCCACGAAGTTCAGGTGTACAGTCACAAACAGATTCTTGCGTATATCGCTTATGTCATCCATACACTCCTTAAGGTATGGGCTGTTGGGCATTATGCTGATGCCGTTCAGCGCCCCGTCGTGATAGCACTCAATTATATGTCTGCTCTGTTCTATGAAAAGTCCGTAATCATCTGCGTGATATTCGATCATATTATTCTTCTTCCTTAAGTGTCCAGCCGAGTATTTTCCAGTTTCCTTTTATCTCATCCCTTCTGAGGATGAAACGGTAGTAGTTGGCAGTGGTACCATTGGCGCCGTGCCTGAGGGAAAAAAGACAGTCGACGTAGCACATCTTGCGTCCATCAACTTTTATCTCATCCGGTTCTTTGGTCTGGATCACATAATTTGATATTGAATAGTCCTCTGCCTTGCGTCCCGTAACCTCGCTCTTTATCCCACCGGCAAAATCCAGGTTTGCATCCAGAAGCTCGGTATCCATTATTCCCATGAGGACTGAGATCATCTTGTCCTGCTGCTCATCTGTGTAGGTCTCGCGGTAGAGAACCTGCATTGTATGAGCATATAGTTCTACAACCTTCCTGGCGCTTGCAGGGTAATTCCTGTCAAGATCAACGGTTGTGATCTCATCCACTGCAGTGAACTGATATGTCTCCTCATTTCCTTTGCTCCTGCTCCTTGTAAAGATCAGATACAGTCCAAGCACCACGATCGCCCCCAAAGCGATTATGATCACGGATTTAAGTATGGCAGAGCCGGTACTTTCTTTTTCCAAAGCTCACTCCTCCCGGAACTTAAGTTCCATACTGCGGCCGTCTTTAGCCGCGATTGTATTTGAAAAGATCTTTTTGGTATCCTGCATAAACTCCATGGGATTAACCAGTGATGGGCTGTAATGTGTAAGCCACATTTCCTGTACCCCGGCATCCCTGGCCATCCTGGCTGCCTCGTAAAAAGTCATGTGCTTGTTCTCCCTGGCCTTTTCCAGCTTGTCAGGCTCCCCATACATGCCTTCGCAGATAAAGAGATCTGACCCGGAAGCATTTCGCACGATGCTGTCTGTAGGTCTTGAGTCGGTACAATACGTTAGCTTTATGCCCTTCCTCTCCTGCCCCAGAACCATGTCAGGAGTATATACGGTTCCGTCTTCAAGAAAAACGGTTTCTCCTTTCTGAAGGGGATTCCAGTATCTCCTGTCAATGCCTGCTGCCTGTGCGGCCTCAACATTGAACTTTCCCTTGCGGCGAAGGCTCATAGTGTAGCCATAACAGGTAATATTGTGGTTGACCCTGAAGGCTTTTATCTCGAAATCGGGCATCTCTTCCACGGTAAACGAATTCTCATCTCCCTCAAGTTCCCTGAACCTGATCTCAAACGGCAGCTCGGGCGCAATGACCCTCAGACTGTTCACGACCCTCTCAAGTCCCTTGGGTCCTACCATCAAAAGAGGTTCCGTGCGCTCTGCATTCCCCATCGTAAGGAGCAGCCCCGGAAGTCCCGAAATATGATCTGCGTGATAATGGGTAAAACATATAACATCGATGGGCTTGGCACTTATGCCCCTCTTTTTCATTGTAATCTGTGTTCCCTCACCGCAGTCGATGAGCACACATCTTCCGTTATATCTCACATACAAAGACGTGAGAAATCTGCTGGGAAGCGGCATCATTCCCCCGGTTCCCAATAGGCAAACATCTATCATGTATTCTCTCTTTTCCAATATATTACTGCGTCATCGGCTGGCTCTGTGTAGAACCCGGGCCTAACTCCCTCGCTCATAAAGCCCAGCTTCTCGTACAGCCCTATGGCTGCGGCATTTAATGAGCGCACTTCGAGGGTGTAATCCCTGATACCTATTCCGTGTCCTCTTTGAATGAGCTGGACCAGCATCTTGTAACCGCAGCCGGTTCGCCTTACATCTCCGGAAACAGAGACATTGGTGATCTCTCCCTCGCCTGATATATTACGAACTCCGCAAAGACCAACTATCCTTCCTGCCAGTTCAGCCACAAGGTAGATAGTATCATCCCTTGTCATGGCATCGAGGAGCTGTTTTCTTGTCCAGGCCTCTTTTCCCAGGTTCATGCTCTCAAGCCTGTAGGCATCGTCCACGTCTTCTGCAGTCATCTCGCGGACGCGGATCCTGGCAGGCACAGAAGGAGCCTGTTGCTTATCTGCCTTTGCGTCTTTGCCGCCATCTTTGTTTAATGCCTCTCTCTCAGCCTGAGACAGGCGAAGATAATCAGGCGCAAACTCATCCGAAGATATCATTTTTCCTTCTGCGGCATAAACATTGGCAAGTGTCAAAAGAGCTGCCGCACTCTGACGGCTCATGTGAAGCGGTGCAACAGTATAAGGAACCATCAGACTCTTTTCAAGTTTGTCATGATAAACAGGAACTCCGTCTCCAAGAAGTATCACCGGCTTGCCAATAGCGTTCAGTTCCTGGATCACATCATCCACTGATGAGGCATACTGCTCATGTATTGTCCTCATGACATAGCTTCTCTCATGGTTCTTCTCTTCCGTGTCCTTGGGAATGAAGGTATATATACCGGCGTAAACCTGACTGCGTCTCGCATCCATCATCGGGCAGATTATCTTCTCATTGCCGTAGAAATTGAAAGCAAGGCCGTCCAGTGTCGGAATCGGGATGATCGGTTTGTCAAGCGCCAGCGCAAGACCCTTGGCCGTTGCGCTTCCTATCCTCAGCCCCGTAAAGGATCCCGGACCCTTCGCCACCGCTATGGCATCTATAGTCGACAGATCCAGATTTATCTTTTCCGCCATGTCTCTTATCATGGGCATAAGAATCTCGGAGTGTGTAGTCTTATATTGAATTGAAAACTGGGAGACAAGTATGTCGCCATCAGAGATGGCAACCGTTCCAACAAGTCCCGAAGTATCTATAGCAAGTATCTTCATACTGGTCTTTCCTAAGCATTTACTCTTGTCATTGTTATCATTCTGTAGTCAAACCCCTTCTCGAGGTTCTTCTCAATGGTGATCTCGGTATAGTGTTCCGGCAGCAGGTCCTCTATAAGGTTAGCCCATTCGATGATGCAGACTCCGTCACCATAGAAATAGTCCTCATATCCTATCTCGTCCATCTCGCTTATATCGCCTATCCTGTAGACATCAAAGTGATACAGCGGGATCCTGCCTTCATCATAAACCTGCAAAATGGTAAATGTGGGGCTGTTGACAGGCCCTGTGATCCCAAGTCCCCTGGCAATTCCCTGTGTCAGTACAGTCTTCCCAACGCCAAGATCTCCAACAAGTGTAAAAACCTTGCCCGGCGTTGCGCTCTCACCTATTCGCCTTCCGATTTCAAAAGTCTCTTTGTCGGAAAACGTCTCATGTCTCGTAACTATCTCCATCGCATACCTCAAATAATGATGACATCATATTTATAAGGTTATGATAACATACAATGAGCCGCCCGACAAAATCCAATTGTCCGGCGACTCATAATAGTCAATATTTGTTTTGAGTCATTGGGGACGTTACAGATTGACTCATTTTTGAGAATCAAAAACGAGTCAATCTGTAACGTCCCCAATGACTCAAAACTGTAACGTCCCCAATGACTAATTATTAGCCTCTTTATACTGCCGACTGCTCTACATCAACCTTCTTGCGGATCTGAGTAGTCTGTGCTTTGAGAATCGGGCTGAGCTGTTTATAAACAAGGAATGTTATAACGCTGTCAGCGACTCCCTTTACAAAGTTGAACGGTGCTACGCACAGTGCGCAAAATGTAAAGAGATTTGTAACTGCCGGATTGATAGCAGTTCCTGCAGCTATGAATGAATCTATTCCGCTTCCGAAGAGAACCGCATAGGCGGGAAGCAGGAAAAACGCATTCAGGCTGGCTCCGACAAACGAGATGCAGACAGTGCCTGCCAGGCAGCTGATAAGCGCCATCTTCCTCGTCTTCTTAAATCTGTAGATGACAGTCGCAGGTACGACCAGCGCTGCTCCAACAACAAAGTTGGCAATCTCGCCGACAAAGCCTGTCGTGGTTCCCTGAAGGATGATATTGAGCATCACCTTGATGAACTCTATCATCACTCCCACAAGCGGTCCTGCCGCAAAGCCGCCGATAAGCGCTGGGATATCGCTGAAATCAAATTTGTAGAATCCCGGCGCAAACGGAAGCGGGAACTCAAAAAGCATAAGTACGAATGAGATTGCGGAAAAGACGCCTATGATGGCAAGATGTCTTGTGCTGAATACCTCCTCTGTCCGGATACCATCCTTCTCTTCCCTCTTCCTCGCCATTTTCTCAGCGATGGCAGTGAGAGCAAATGCTGCCGCGATCAGCAGCACCAGGGCAATGAAATGTCCTGCGTTGTCAGCAATTACGGTAAAAATGTTTTTTGTTTCGTTCATGTCTCCTTCTTTCTCATCGGGTTAAATTTTACAGGAGTAAGAAAAGAACAAAGAGTCGCATCCTTAGCGGAGCGTTTTTTGTTTAATAGGAAATTCGGAGGAATTTCCTAGTCACCTTCCACCAGCTCAGCTGGTGGTTTATCACAGCCCCTCAAAAGGGGC
>CAMNEA010000086.1 GCA_946536145.1 uncultured Butyrivibrio sp. | reverse complement strand
ACGTCTTTAAGCGTGCAGATAACAACATGTATGAAAACAAAAAGAGAATGCATGCTGAAAGAACGTAAGCACCCGTCATCAAACTATTATTTCACAGCCTCCCGACAGGAGATTATCGCGAGATACCGTCGTCTGTGAACAAATTGTAAGCCTCCGAATTGCAGTCAAAGCATTCGTATTTCAGGCTTGCATAGTCGATTTTTTCTGTTCTGGTGGCTGGAGCTGCAATAGGAAAGGCGTGCCCCTTTCTGATAAATACCAGAACTTCATTAAGGGCTGCAGAGATATAATGGTGTCCTCTATCTATTATCTCTACATCGTAGTCGTCATAGCTTCTGAATCTGCAAAGCTTCATCTCTTCCGGAAGATAAACATATCTGCCCGTGGCATTTTGCCTGTAGACAGGAGCAATCATGATGCTATCTCCAACAAACAGTTGGTCTTCCACTTCATAGGCCATGTCATCGTCCGGATATTCGAAGGCTGGCGGAGTGAAGAGCATTCCATCACTATTTACAGCCTTCATAAACTCCGAATAGAGATACGGTATGAAGGAATATCTGAGATTCACTATGTTTTTGAAGCTCTCTGTATCGGAGAATCTGTATAGCTCCTGTCTTCTGGTTCCTTCTGCAGAGTGATTTCTAAAGAGAGGTGTAAAGATTCCGAACTCTGTCCATCTCATGAGCAGATCTTCTGTGACGTCCGCACCGAATCCTCCTACATCCGCACCGCTATACAAAAAGCCACACATATTAAGGGCAGGCATCTGCTGTATATTTAAAAGCAGGTGACTCCACCATGACTTATTATCGCCGCACCATACTCCGCCATAGCGATGCATCCCAATATATGAAGATCTGGAGAACATTAAGATCCTTTTGTCTGGCGAAAGCCTCTCAAAAGCCTCACCTGCAGCTCTTGTCATGTTGTAACCAAAGAGATTATGAACTTTGTCGTGTCTGTATCTTTTACCTTTATATTCATGGTAAAATCTTTTATAGTCATCAGGGTTGTTGGCAAGTCCTCCGACTATACCCTGCATATTGAAAAATGATCTTATATCGAGATTTTTCCCTTCATAATCCTTTAACTGCAAAAAGACTTCCTTTAGGTGATCCTCCGTGTAGAAAATGGCGGGCTCATTCATGTCATTCCAGAAGCCGTCTATACCATAGTCCAGAAGAATCTTGTATTTTTCTCCAAACCAGCGTCTTGCTTCTTCATTTAGGAAGTCCGGAAAATGAACTTTTCCAGGCCAAACCGCTGCAACGAGATTTTCATTATCTTCTTTTTTACAGAAATAGCCGCCTTTAATGCCTTCCTCGTATATATCGTAGCCTTCTTCAATCTTTACTCCGGCATCAATTATTGGTACAAGATGTATACCTTTATCAGCCATCTCTTTCACAAAGTTCTTGAAATCAGGAAATCTCTCCTTGCTTATTGTGAAGTCTTTGTATCTCTCCATGTAGTCGATGTCAAGATAAATGCTGTCGATGGGAATACCTTGTTTTTCATAAGAATCTACAACTTCCCTGACCTCACCTTCGTTCATATAGCTCCATCTGCTCTGCCCGAATCCAAAGCCCCACCTGGGTGGGATGTAGCTTTTTCCGATGATTTTGCGAAACTGCTTGACGATGTCCTTAAGCCCGTCGCCTTCGATCACATATATATCAGCGTCAAAATCTTCAAAACACAGGGAGAAGATATCCATATCCGTATAACCTATGTCAAAGGAAACCTGCCCGGGAGTGTCCACGTACATACCAAAGCCTTTGTCTTTTCCCCACAGGACAAAGAAGTTCTGGGCTGCGTACAAAGATCTCTTGTCTTCTGTATGAATAGGGTCATCAGAACAGTTACTAGTATATATGTAGCCTCTCTTGTTAATTCCTCTTACTGTTTCTGCAAGCCCATATACCCTGTCTGTTTTTCCCATGTGAAATGAAAGTTCGTTTTTATCCTCTACTTTTTCAAAGTAGGGAATTGGCCCACTCTCAAGTTCAATAGCTGTTACTACAGAATCTGTCTCAATTGGGTTTCCTATTCTATATTTTCTTACCATTATCCTTTTACTCCTCCTACTGTAATACCCTGCTTCATCTGAGTCTGTGCAATTATATATATGATGATTATGGGGATCATTGAAATAAGGCTGCCTGCCATAAGGACGTTATATTCGGTATCATACTGTCCGTTCAGGGTGTTCAGGGCAAGGGTCAGGGTCATTTTATTTTTATCTGATAGCATTACTAACGGCCACAAATAGTCATTCCACGCTTCCATGAAAGTGGTTATGGAAAGGGTCGCTACAGTAGGAATCATCATAGGCATTATAACGTCCTTGTATATCTTGAACATCCCGGCCCCGTCAATTTTTGCAGCTTCCAGATAGTCATCCGGCAGTGCTCTCATATTCTGTACCAGAAGAAAAACAGCAAATGCCTTGAATACGGCAGGTGAGATGACACTTGTATAAGTATTTATCAGGGAAAACTTGTTCATGATGATAAACATGGGGATCAAAGTTATCTGAACCGGTATCATCATTGATGCCAGGTACATTGCAAAGATCACGCCTGCGCCTTTGAATCTTATCTTAGCAATAGCAAAGGCTGCCATAGATGCTGACAAGACTGTGATCACAACATACATGACTGTTATGAAGGCACTATTAGCAATGGCTCTTGCAAAGGGAAACAACGAAAACACCTTTTTATATGAGTTAAATGTCGGATTTTTCGGAATCCATTGTATAGGCAGCGCCATTAATGCACCTTTTGACTTAAATGATGTGGAGATCATCCAGTACAGAGGAATGGTCACTACCACCACAAGCAGAGCTGAGCCCATGTAAAACAGTATATTATATATGAGTTTTCTTGTTTTATGATTCATAGTGCACCCACGCTTTCTGTCCCTTCAACTGAGCAAGGGTCAAAATAAGTATTATGAGGAACAGCAGCCATGAATAGGACGCAGCATATCCCATTTTGAAGTAACTGAAGGCATATGTGTAAATTCTCTCAACCATGACCTGAGTAGCGCCATTTGGCCCACCTTCTGTCATGATGAGTACCTGTGGGAACAACTGGAAAGCGTTTATCAGAGACATTATCAGGCAATAAAATAACGTCGGTGACAAAAGAGGCATGGTAACACTTATGAGGGTTCTGAACTTCCCCGCTCCGTCCACTTTTGCTGCTTCATAATATGTAGGATCAATTCCCCGCAGTCCTCCGAAAATATAGAGTCCGTAATATCCCATGTCCTTCCATACAGATGCCAGTACTATTCCGGGCATCGCCCAATATTTGTTTGTAAGCCAGTCCGGTCCCTTCATCCCGAATATTCCTATTATTGAATTGATAACACCATACTGGGAGCTTAAAACCCACTTCCAGATAAGACTTGCAGCGACCCAGGATGTCAAAACCGGTATATAAAAAAGTACTCTCATTACGCCTGTGAACTTTTTCTCAGTGTTAAGTATCAGTGCAATGATCATGGAGAAAACAAATCCCAGAGGAATGTACAAAACTATGTAATATATGACGTGTAGCAGAGTATTCCAAAATTCCTGATGAGTCAGTAGATGTGCATAATTTTCTAATCCAATAAAATGCTCAGGTATCGTATGTATCGTAAATTTCTCCAATCCACTCCAGTCTGTCATGCTGAGAGCTGTAGCCATTATTATTGGAAGAAAGCTGAATACCACCATTCCTATGATGCTTGGAAGCATAAATGGTATGGCCTGAATTATTCTTTTCTTTTCCTTTGACATGTTTGTCATGATACGTTCTCCACCGTTATTTTGGCCTGCAGCCACAATCGGTTGCAGGCCCATAACTTTTTATTACTGTAAAGTTATCTGTTCTTCGCAGAGCTTCTGAGCTTCGTTAAGAGCATCCTCTGCGGAACTCTCACCACTTGCGGCTTTGCTTACTGCGTTTGAAATAATGTCTGACATCTGGCTGTAATCTGTTATGACTAGGAGGAAGTACAAGTGAATCAAGAGATTCAAATACAGCAGTCCTATTTTCAGGCGGTGTTATCTCAAGATAACTTGAAAGAGCATCCATGTCGCTAAGAGCCGGAAGATCCCATCCTGCCTCCAGTCTGATTTTTGCTGCTTCATCACTCGATGATAAGAAAGAAATCCACTTTTGCGCTGCTAACTTTGCTTCTTCGCTTGCATCATTATTTACAACCAGTGAGTTTGCAAAGAAATGTGTGGCTTTCTGGGTTTGACCGGGTTCAACGCAGATATCCCATGAGAAATCGCAGGCATCTGTAAATGTGTTAAAACACCATGTACCTGTGGGGATCATGCCAAGTCTGCCGCTTTCGAAGAGATCCCAATCACCCATTCCGCCCATCTGCTCTTCTGTGGGCTGTACATTTGTTTTTTGGACTCTGTCCACCATACTCTGAAGGGCTTTAATGTTTTCCTCGGAGTTGATTGTGAAAGACTTTCCGTCTTCACTTACGAGTCTTCCACCATATTGTGCAGCCACTTTGTAGAATTCGTTATAAGTAACAGGCTGATATATGCCATAGATATTATCGCCAAGTGCTCTTATTGCCTCTGCGGCTTTGTCTACGTCTTCTCTTGTCCAGGTTGATGTAGGATAGTCAATTCCTGCCTGATCAAACAGGTCCTTGTTGTAAACAAGTATTACTGTGGAGAAATTCTCAGGCAGTGCATACTGTTTACCATCGTATGAAAACGCTGACAATGCGGTCTTATTCAGGGCGCTTGTATCAACATCTGACAGCTCTGCAAGGATACCCTTAGATGCGTATGCTGCAAAATTTTCGATGTTCATCTCAAAACAGTCCGGAGCTGTTCCTCCGGCAATTCTTGTCTGCAATGTGGTAAAGTAGTCATCCATTGCGATAGTCTCAATCTCAACTGTAATGTCGGGATTCTGCTCATGAAATGCCTGATACATAGAATCAAGTGTTGCCTCATTACCACCTGATGCATTAAAATTAGCATATGTAATTGTGATTGGATTGCCAGCTACTGTCGCATCGACATTAGTCTCTGAGTTTGTCTCTCCTACAGACGAACTCTCAGTCACAGTTTCTACCGGCGCTTCTGTCTGTGCTGTGTCTGGATTCGCACTCCCGCAGCCTGACAGAAGAGTTGCCAACATTGACAGTTGCATTAAAACTGATATTACTTTTCGTTTCATTGATAAACCTCCCTAAATGATTTTTAGTTCTTTATATTTTCAGGGAATATGATCATTCCCATTCAATATCAATATCAAAATCTGCTCCCTGCCTGATAAATACAGGATATTCCTCTTTCTCTGAATCTATGATGCTGTTACCTTCGTATTCCTTTTTACTAAATAATCCTTTCCATTTTCCTTTTGGCAGATAAACCTCTCTATTTCTTATGTTTTCTTCAAGTAGTGGTGCTACTAAAAGATCATTACCAAAATAGTATTCATTCTCCCATTCATACGCTTTATCATCCGTGGGATTTTCCATGAACAGTGGTCGCATAAGAGGTATTTCCTTTTCTGCAGCCTTTTCTGCTTCTTTATAAATGTATGGAACAAGCTTCATCCTGAGATGGTGCCATTTTCTTATTTCATTGATAAGTTCCGGCATTTCTAAGGCTCTTGCCATATTCCATGGACTTCTTTCGTTATTGCCCTCTGCACTTTTTAGAAGATCCTTGAACTGTCCGCCGTCCGGCTCTGAATGCCACTGCATGATTGGACAAAAACATGCAAACTGAGTTGATTTCAGGTAAAGATCTGCTGACGGCAAAGCCCCTGCAAAGCCTCCGATATCAAAGCTCCAAAAAACAATGCCCGAACACGCAGCAGAAATGGCCGCTGTATAAACGTTTTTCAGTTCTTCATAAGTGGATTGATGATCGCCCGCCCAGAGAATCGGTGTGCACTGAGCGCCGGTATAACCTGCTCTGGAAAATAACACATGATCTTTTCCGAGGTGATCATAGTAGGCCTTCGTGTATTGCTGGCAATAGGCGTTCTTTAGCTCTCTGCCTGTCTTGGTATCATGAGACACTACATTGTCTTCGTAGATAAACTCTCCGCCATCGGTTTTAAATCCGGATATTCCCATGTCCAGGAGATATTGCCTCTTTGCAAACCAGCTTTTTTCCGTGTCAGGATTAGAGAAATCTGGCACCAAAGATCCAGCAAACCAGTTTCCCTCTGGGATTCTATAGGGTTCACCATCCGTCTTGTATAGACAAAGCTTGTTATCAATGGCATACTGTTCATCCATGGCATTCTGCAGGTTATATATGCCTTCTTCCATTTTTTTATAGACGGGTATCTGCCATAACACTGTGTGGATGCCTTTTTTTAACAGGTCTTCTACCATTTGTTTTGGGTCATTCCAGCATTGGCTCTCTGAAAAATCAAAGTCCTCATACTTAAACGGCTCTTTTCCGTCTTTTTCCCTGTATTTAGCGCCGTTCCAAACATAAAAAGTAGCTTCATCACTCCAGGCCTCCAGTACCAGAACTGTTGCCGGGAAATCATATTTTTCCAAATTTTGGATGGTTTCTTCCACGCTATTTTGGCTGTTCCACCTGTTTGCAGAAACCCAAGGACCAAAGGCGTATTTAGGCGGCGTATTAATGATACCTATGTAGTTATTAAACTCTTTTATGATACTTAGTGGCTCTCCTTGAAAGAAATAAAGCAGAGCATCTTCCGGAAAACTTAATCGGATCTCATCATCGAATTCAAAGGTGGTTACGCAGTCTGTTTCAATGAACATCCCAAAGCCTGCATCTGTGAAAAAGAATGGTATGCTGCAATAAGTCTTGTCTCCCTGATTGCAGAACTTTTCCTCTACGCAGTTTATACACGTGTGACCTTTTTGGTCGATACTGTCAAACTTTTCTCCAAGTCCATAAACATGTTTGTAATTGGCTTTGATAACTGCATGACATGTCTTATGCTCTTTTAAATATGTGATTGCAATAGCACCTTTATCATTTTTTATGTCTTCACTTTTTTTGTCAGTATCAAGCCTGATCATCGCAATTCCCTTACACTTTCTCTTTCCACAACTTCAAAATGCATCATTATGTCCTGTTTCGGGTAATTCTTATCCTCAAGAGCCTTCTCTAATATTTCAATGGCACATCTGCCTTTTCCATGTATGTCCTGTTTTATTGTTGTAAGTCCGGGCGTAATGTATCCGGAAATTTCAAGATCATCAAAACCTATGACAGAGTATTCTTCCGGCACGCTTTTCCCCATGCGGTAAAAGCCCTTTATTGCTCCGATTGCCAACACATCAGCAGTAGTCACTAAACCAGTAAGATCTATATTTTCCTTTACTATTTTCTCTGCAGTCTCTATACCGCTTGTAAAATCGACCCCTACTTCGAATACCAGGTTGCTGTCGTATGGGATACCACACTCTTCCAGTGCTCTCTTATATCCTTCATGACGTTTTTTGATTACACCATCTTCCTTCATCACACCGGACAAAAAACCAATCTTGGTATGATGCTTTTCGATCATGTACTTTGTGGCCATATATCCCCCAAGCTCGTCATCTATCCTTATATTATGGAAGTGCTCATCTTTGCAGTAGCTGTCTATGAGCACTGTTGGGATGTCGATTTTCTTGAACTGTTGGAAAAACTCATCAGGATAAACACCTATGGCTATAACTGCGTCTAAGTTTCTCTCATATATCAGCTTTATGTATGACTCGTCCACTTCCGTACCGGAAATAAGGATGTGGTATCCTATTTTCCTGGCATGGTACTCAATTGAGCTTATGATTTCACTATAAAAGCTGTTCTGGAACATAAGCTGGCTCCCCGGTTCTGTCTGGGGAATCACCACGCCGATCATTTTTGACGTTTTACTGGTAAGTGACGCAGCTCCAAGGTTAGGAACATATTGGAGCTCTTCCATAGCTTTTTTCACTTTGAGTCGCGTCTCTTCCGTGATGGGTTTATCTGCGTTGTTTAGTATGTATGATACCGTTGCCTTGGACACGCCGGCCCGTTCGGCAACATCTTTTAAAGTTGCTCGTTTCATATAGTATCCTCGCGCGTTTAACCGGTTAAATAAATCATACAACTTATTTTTTTGAAATTCAATATAAAAATAAAAAATGTGCCTGCGAAATGTCTTTCATCATTTTCGCAGGCACATTTGTATTGTCATGTACTAGCAGCTTTGACATAGCTGTGACAACGATATGGTGCTCCATACCTGTATTATTGAGGCTTCATAATTCTTTCGTCATCTCCGTAGTCTATTTTATCTCTAATTGATAGTGGAAGCTCATTAACAGCCGCAGGGCGCCTCCATTTTTACCGCTTTTCAAAGCACCGTTCATCAGAAATGACATTTACCACTCCTGCTCATGATGAAACAAATTATCAAAGGTCACGGCGCAGTCCTGAATTTGTGTTGCAGATTCACCCAAATTTTTTATTTTTCCTCTTTACTCCCCTGTTCCTTATCTGCTATAGTAACTCCTGCAGCAATTCACAGCTGTGTTCATTACGCTCGTAATGAAGTCTAATCCACTAACATTTACAGGAGTTTTATA
>CAMNEA010000085.1 GCA_946536145.1 uncultured Butyrivibrio sp. | reverse complement strand
GCAAGACTAACAGGAGTGGCTACCTATTCTGAGTATCACAAGGCTTAATTCTAGGGCCTGATTTCAGATTGAACAAGTGAATAAGATATCAAGACACTGCATTATTTTACAATAGTGCAGTGTTTTTTATGCTGGCATTTTTATTGGATAGATCTGGATCCAGGATAAAGATGTAGTGAGGAGCATTGCAACTATCAAAGGGAATGCAGGGAGTTGGCAGATAATGGGGAGTCTGGCGCGACTATGGCCGAGGCTCTTTTTTGCATGCATATATCAATTGACAGCCTGCTTTTTTATTAAAAGAATCGACTGTGGTATACTATGTATATAGTAACTATAAAAGAGGTAATAAAGATGAACAATGGGATTGAAAAAGAAAACGGTGTGGCTGATGACAATAATATTGATGAGGTGACTGAAGCTATAGATGATGCGGAGACATCTGATGATACGGGAGCTGTAGTTAATACGGATTCTTTTGATAATGCAGAAGCTCTCTGCAGTGATACCGTTGAAGAAACCAACAAAGCAGAAGAAAGCAATATGATAGAAGAAACCATGACAGACAGTGTTGCAGATGTCGAAAACGAGGACGGCGCTTTAGCTGATGCAGGCGGTGCCGGTAAGAAAAAAGATACCAAAACAAAGAAAAGAAAACGCAAGATAATCCTGACTGTGGTGCTTTCTGTTCTCGCCATTTTTGTTTTGTCAGGGGTTATTACATGGATGGTTCTGAATGCAAAGGGAAGGAATGATCTCTACGACAAAGCTGAAAGCAGCGCGCCAATAATGGAGAGCATAGAGCCTGAAGAATCCCAAGCTGCAGAGGCACAGAACGATGTTACATGGAAAAAGGGTTGGGTGCGATACAATGGAGACATATATCAATATAATGAAGATATTCTGACATTCCTGGTGATGGGAATAGATAAAACAGGGAAGGTTAAGGCAGTAGAATCAGGCGTTGACGGAGGACAGGCTGATCTTATTATGCTTGCAGTGTTTAATCCACACACTAAAAATGTTTCACTTATTACAATTAATAGAAATACCATGACAGAAATAGATGTATATGATGACAATGGCGATTATATCGGGAGTGGTCAGGGACAGATATGTTTGCAACATGGATATGGAGATGGAGCAGAATTATCATGTGAGAGAACAGAAAAGGCGGTTTCAAATCTCTTTTATAATCTGCCTATTCACGGATATTTCTCTATCAATATGGGTGCTATAAAGGCAATCAATTCGGCTGTTGGAGGAGTGACCATAACACTGGATGAAGATTTCAGGGCGGACCTTGATGGGGTAAGCGTTTTTCTGCCAAAAGGGGATAATACACTAACGGATGATCAGGCGCATGTCTATATCCGATACAGAGATCATTCTGAATTTGATTCAGCAACTACCAGGCTCAACAGGCAAAAAAAATATATTGCTGCATTGATATCCAAACTAAAAGAAGAAACAGCAAAGGACATTACTGTTCCCATAAATGTGTTCAATGAATTACTGCCATATATAGTTACTGATATAACTACAAGTGAGATTACATATATGGTCTCTAATACATATGGCTACAGTTTTGATTTTGACAATATCTATTCCCTTGAGGGAACAACTACCATTGGAAAAACTGAACATGAAGAGTTTAATTATGATCCAGAACAGCTATATAACATGATAATAGATATTTTCTACGAAAAAGTAGAGTAGAAATAGTAGCGCAGCGGCTTATTACAAGACCCGCTGCGCTTTTATGATTCCTCTAATTGATACTTTAATAAATCTTCCGGTTTACAGTCTAGGACATAACAAAATCTTGCTAGAACATCCAGGTCAATGGTTGTTACCGAGTCATCATACCACTTCTTGACCACTTCGAATCTGGTATCTGTAGCACGTGCAAGAGCGTTTCTGGTCATGTTTTTCTTATCGATAATTTCAGCAAGACATACATGCATTTTTCCGTATTTCTTAATATAAAAGATATTCTTGGTATCATATTCCTTTTTATATTCAGATGTTCTTCCCATAAGATATCACCTTCTTTCAATTAAAATTTAGTCACAGTCATGATAACTATATACAAAGTAGTTAAAATCAGCTTTCTATTAACAAGATAATAAATTGAAAATAATTAATTCACAATAAATGTAGACAAAGTAAACTAGATGGATATATAATAAGCATGTTACTATGAGCATAGTAATTAAAATTAAGTTATATTTTTATAGATGGTCTTGGTTAAAGCAAGGCTATGGATGACAGTGATTATGAAAAATAGATGCGTATGGGGGATATCTGTAGTGATGGCAATGGCTATCACAGCGTGTGGTGGCACGAGCCGGAATGATATGGTCAAAGAGGATACAACAGATGTTACCAATGAAGCAGTGTCAGACACAAGCGGTTTTGAGAGTACTGCTTCTTTTGATGATGTAGAGACTGAAGAAAATACAGTTGCTGACGCAGAAAATCTGCCGGATTCACTTGAAGATGGAGAGACAGCGATGTTGTCTTACAATATGACAGATGAAGAGATTGAAGGCAGTATCCCAGATGTTAAAGTGGATTTTGAAGTGCTCAGAGAAAAGAACTCTGACATTTGCGGATATATTGTTATTCCGGGAACATCCATAAATAATCCTGTTCTAAAAAAAGACGACAGTAACGACTATTACCTCGAGCATAATGTGGAAGATGCAGAGGATTCCGTCGGATGCATATTTATGGACATGGGTAATGAGACTGATTTTACGGATCCGGTCACCTGTCTGTATGCGAGAGCCGGAGAGGATGAACCTTTCAGCGAGCTGGTGGACTATTTTGATCCAAGTTTCATGGGTGAGAATGATTCCATATATGTATATTCAGATGAATACGTGACCAGGTACAGAATCTTTGCAGCATATAACACAGAGGATAATGAGAGACCTCTTGTCAAATATAATTTTTACGATCAGGCAGAGTACCGGCAGTATGTAGACGAAATCTTTTCTATGAGAGATATGAATTCTGTAATAAACAGCGATCTTCAGGATACAGTTTTTTCAACCTGGAACATCATCACTCTCATTGGAATAGATGAAGATGGCAGTCGACAGGTCCTTCAGGCTGTTTTTGACGGAAGAACTGCCAATTGACAGGGTATTAGATCCCACCGAGGGATTTAATATAGACCACATGATTAAGAGCGAAGGAGGCAACCAATGAAGAGAAAAATCTCATCAATAATTGCTGCAGCTTTGGTTGGTTCAATGGTATTTGGATCAACTGTATTTGCAGCAGACAGCTCTACAACAACCAATACTGAGAGCACATCAATTGTTGAATCAGAAGAAGTTAAGTCCGGTGCAACAATGTATGCCGTACCTGCAGGTAAAAATGAAGGGACAGCAACAGTTGCAGGAACAAGAGTTACTGTAAATTACGGTGAAGTTACTGTTCCCGGATCTATCGAGACAGCTGTAGCTGCTCCTGCACAGGAAGAAGCAACCAAGGTTCTTGATGATTACGTAAATTCCCAGTCAGGTGGCGGTACAGTTATCCTTAAGATCAAGCTCCGTCTCTACAAGGCAGGACAGTCTATAAATTCCGGCTTTGGCGTAATTAAGCAGTCAATTGGAGTTGGTAATAAGTACGACGGCAGAACGGCTATAGTTTACCAGATTCACCAGGATGGCACTATTACAGCAACAGAAGTTGTTGTAGTAAACGGCAAGGTTAACATTGCCTTAACAGATCTTGGTACATTTGCAATTGTTATCAAATAATATTTTTTACAAATAAGGTTCTCCATTCCTTAAATGGAGGTCATGCATGACATAATTTCTCTAACATGTGGTTGAGGGCCGGATTAAACTCCGGCCCTATTAATGAAAAATCAGGACTATGTTTTATGTGATTTGGGTACAAAGCAGAAAAGAGCATGAATTTAAGGCAAAGTTCGAAAAAAATATTGACCCGTCCTTATACAGCCGGCTTCTTCTTGTGACAAGAACAGAGAAACAAAAACATAAAGACGGATACAGGGAAAAAGAATTTTTGATGTTTCCGGGATATTTATTTGTGGAAACGGATTGTCCCGAGAAAGTGCATGAGGCGCTTTATTCCGGGTCGGAATATATCAAAATTTTGAATAATGAAGGATCCTTCATACCCCTTACGCAAAGGGAGGAGGACTTTATAAACAGGATCACAGGACATACTGAAAGAGTTGATATGTCCCTTGGGGTCATTGAAGATGGAAATGTGAAAATCCTAAGTGGTCCACTGATGGGGTTTGAGCAGTACATTGTAAAAATTGACAGACACAAAAGAAAAGCCTGTCTGGAAATAGAACTGTTCGGCGAGAAAAAGAAAGTAATTGCAGGACTTGAAATAGTAGCAAAGAGCTAAGAACCTTCATTTGAAGCAATCGTTGCCGTTGGCACGTTGCCGGGGATGGAGCGGCATAGCAGGTTTTCATCCGGGTATCGAAAGATCTCCGGTATGGCGAAGCCTACATAAAAATAATAAATGCGAAAGTGTATAAATAAGGATAGGTGGATATTTTAAACATTAGTCAGAAAACAATTGAATCGGAAGTTCATATGAAAAATGTCAATACAGTAAGCAGGGGCATTTTATTTTTTGTGAAAGTACTGTGGATAGCAGTATGCACAGTGATCTTCCTGGCGATATGGATGAAGTTCTATGAGAATAAGCTTTATGAACCCTTTTATAAAAGAGGTAATTATGCTGTCTCTTTGATCTATGCATTGATATTCTGGAGATTATCAAAGTTGTATGGCTGCTTTGATATAGATCTGAAGAAACCAAGCGAAATACTCTATTCCACAGTAATATCATTAACCACATCATCTTTTTTGATCTATATAGTAACGTGGTTACTCGTAAGAGAGCTTCCTCCGGTGCTTCCTCTGTTGGGGCATATTATTATCTGCTCATTTTTGGCGTTGGGATGGGCCAGAGCTGCTGTTTTATTGTCCAATAAATTGAATAAACCCAAAAAGGTCTTGCTGATATACGACAATGAACAGGCTAAAGAAAATGGCATAAATATTATTAACAAGCTTACAAGGAAATTTATCCTGCAGAATGAAAAACATGTGAGTGAAGATATTTCTGAAACGCTTAAATATATAAAAGTGACATTACCGGAAGCAATTATGTTATGTGGGCTGCACTCAACACCGAGAAATGCCATTCTCAAGTTTTGTGCTACCAGTGGCATACCGGTATACATAAGACCCAACATTGGCGATTACCTGATAGGAGATGCCAGGGAAATCCAGATGGCTAACCTTCCGGTAAAAGTGTATGAAAAAAGCGAGAAGGATTTAGCTTATTTATTCCTAAAGAGATTCTTTGACATAGTTCTATCCATCGCAGGTCTTATCATTGCGTCACCCATTATGTTGATCACGGCAATTGCCATAAAGATATACGATGGTGGCCCGATTTTATATTCACAGGTCAGGCTTACAAAGAACAGAAAAGAATTCAATATATACAAATTCAGAAGCATGAGAATAGATGCTGAAGCAGATGGTAAAGCCAGACTGGCAAGTGTTGGTGACGACAGGATAACCCCTGTTGGAAGGATAATAAGGGCAACAAGGATAGATGAACTACCGCAAATACTTTGCATATTAAAGGGTGAAATGTCTATTGTAGGACCTCGCCCTGAGAGACCGGAGCTGTGCAAAGTGTATGAACGGGAAATGCCGGAATTTATCCTAAGAACCGAAGTCAAGGCCGGTCTTACCGGATATGCGCAGGTTTATGGCAAGTATAATACAGATCCTTATGACAAGCTCCAGATGGATCTCATGTACATAGCCAATCAAAGCCTGATCACAGACTTTAAGATAATTCTTGCAACGATAAAGATCATGTTTATACCCGAGAGTACTGAAGGTGTAAAGAATCAGTAACAACAGGAGACCGGTTATGCAAAGGTGTATGATCAGCAAGATAGCATTAATAATACTGATGGTTATTACGGGCTTATATACCATAAGTCCCGTGACGTCTTATGCGGCAAAAGAATATACAGTATCGGGCCAGACCTCACAAAAGCTGTATGAAGACGCATCGGAAAACAGCAAAGTTGTGGCCAATATAATTCCGGGGAATTCCTTTACTATTTTGGAAACAGTTAAGGATTCAAACGGGAACAACTGGCATCATGTAGCTCTCTCCGGAGGTGTTACCGGATATGTGATTGCCAGCAGGGTCATTGAAATTGAAGCAGATGCGGCAGAGGAAGCGGTGGTAGAGAATACTGAGGCGGCAGAGAACACAGAGGATAATCCTCAGGAACAGAAAACAGAAGCCATTGAGGAAAATACAGGAGACCAGGAAGAGGCTGAGAATACGGCTGACCGGTCACAGGAGCAGGAGGGAGAAGAAAATGAAGAGGCCCAGGAGGAAGCTGCAAGTGAGGAACTGACAAATGTAACCGTTACGACACTGTCAAATATAAATTTAAGAGATGAGCCCTCCCTGGAGGGAGATGTTCTGATCGTTATACCGAGGGGCATCACAATCGCACCTCTTGAAAAAATTGATAGAGACAACTACATCTGGTATAGACTTTCATATCTCAACCAGACAGGATACATAAGAGCAGATGCAGTTGAGGAACACGTGGAGGAGAGTGAGGAAACAGCAGAGGAAACTACAGATGTCTCTTCTGAGGAAAGCTCTGTAAGTCCTCCTGTTATCTCAACACCAAAAGTGGTGCGAAGCAATAATTCTGAGGCGGTATCTTATGATGACAGCTATGACAGAAGGCATAAATGGGATGATCCTGAAGTGATAGTATTGGAAGATAACCGTGCACCTAAGCGGTTCGTAGATATATACATGATAGTCTTTGTTCTGATTTCAATGCTTTTATCAGTAATAACTTTTTTTATACTCGGAAACGCTTCCAGTGATTTCAGAAGACATTTTCGGAAGATCAGAAAGAGAAGAAAACATCGTGGAGAGGACAAATGGAAAAAATAATAAACGATAACGGGCAGAAGGTAATACTTGAGGTACACAAAGAGAGTACAAGCGATAACAGTCAGTATCTCGATCTCATAGAAGTGGCGAGGAACATGAACCGACGGAAAAAATTATATTTTTATCTTTTAATTGCAGCAATTATCCTGGGGCTGGCTGTAGGTTTCATAAAGGTAACCATTGATCATTATTTCAACCACAGCTCCTATGCCCGGGCTATGATCAGTTTTCAATATAATGGAATTGAAAGCGGCCTGGATCCCAACGGGGCTTCTTTTGATATCAACAAGATAAAGAGCCCTGCGGTAATACAAAAGGCTCTGAGCAGCCTAGGAATATCCTCGGAATATATTGAAAGCGTAAGGTCAAATATCTCGGTTGAAGGGGTTATACCAGAGGACGCGGTGGAGAGAATAACAGTCATAAATAAGATGGCCGAGGAGGATGGTCAGTACTATGAACAGCTTCTTGACGTATCATACTTTCCGTCTCAATACATAGTGTATTTCTATGATGACAGGACTTTTTCTGTGGGACAGGTCGATCAGATCCTGGATGCAATATTGGAGAGCTACAAGGAGTACTTCTTTGATACCTATGCCAATAACGAGGCACTGACTGTAACAGCGGGGCTTTTGTCTGGAGAGGACTATGACTATTCAGAAAGTGAGGATCTTCTTCGCACACAGTTAAAGCTCATGAAAAACTTTGCTGAGGATAAAGCCGCTGAGGCACCTGACTTCAGGGCATCAGGAACAGGACTTTCCTATACGGATATTGTCACTTCAATAGGCTTTATACAGAATGCTGATCTGGCGAGGCTCTCTTCCTACGTGGAGAGCAATTCTCTCACTACTGATAAAGCCAGGCAGATTGAATACTATGAACATCAGATAGAGGAGTATACAAATAACTTGTCAGAGCTGCAGGTAAATTTGTCAAATGTGACGTCTGCCATCAATTCATATCAGAAAGACCCTGTGATCATTGTGAGCAACCAGGATACCACCCAGGAAACCGAGCAGACTAATGAGTATTATGACAAGTTAATTGCCCAAAAGCTGGATCTTTCAACTCGGATATCTGAGATCAACACAGAGATAAACAGATACTACACTTTGATGAACAAAATGCAGAGCAGAACAACGGCTGCTACAGAAGATGAAATGCAGTATGCTAACACCTTGATCAGCAACCTTCAGAGCAAGATTTCAGAATGGATAGATCTTATTGAAGAGACAACTGATGAGTACTACGATACGACAAAATTCTCCAATGCATATCAGGTTTTAGTTCCTGCACAGTACTTTGCAGGTGGGGGAATTGTAAATATTGCCAAAGTCTCAGCAAAGATCATAGCTGTTTTTGTGATGATAGTTGTGATGATCTGGGTTGCAGATGGAGTCATTACGCAGATGAAGGAACAAAAAGACTATGATATCTACTGATAGACGTTGCATCCCTGACTGGTTCAAATAGTGATATGCGGCTCCTCTTGAGATGGTGATGGGAGCCGCTTTTTTTATTGTAAAATGCATCCTCTTCTTGCCTGAAAGCACCGAAGGCGTCGCGGTAGGAGCTACGACTGCGATGGATTATGAAAAT
>CAMNEA010000084.1 GCA_946536145.1 uncultured Butyrivibrio sp. | reverse complement strand
GAGATGTTCCCGCCAAATACCGACTACATGCCCAAGATCTGGGAGCCTCTTTTTGACACGATCAAGATGTCGCTTCTCGGCTCAGTGGTAGGGGCTCTTTTGTCCGTGCCATTTGCTATGCTTGCGAGCACTAATGTATGTCCAAGTAAGATTGTTGTATCCGCAATGAGGGTGATGTTCTCACTTATACGAACACTTCCCACTATCGTTATCGCTTTGGTAGCCACTCTTGTTTTCGGGCTTGGAACACTTGCCGGTACGGTTGCTATCGCAGTATTTTCTTTTGGTTATATAGGCAAGCTTACATACGAAGAAATAGAGACTGTTGACATGGGAGCATTTGAGGCCATGCAGGCCATGGGAGCGACCAGAGCAGAGGCCTTCATCTCCGCTATAGTTCCTCAGGTACTTCCGTTCTATCTGTCTAACTGCCTGTTCAACTTTGAGGGCAATGTCAGATATGCTGCTGTTCTCGGCTATGTGGGAGCGGGCGGTATCGGTCTTATTCTAAACGAGAAGATAAGCTGGAGAGAGTATCCGAGTGTCGGGATGATCCTCGTGGCACTTTTTGTAACGGTTTTCATCATTGAGTCTGTCAGCCGCATGCTTCGCAAGAAGCTCGTCTGAGGGTCATGTCAGGCAGGTTATGAAAACTGTAGACCATCCTAAGGAATCCACCCTAAGCGGTACCCCCTTAGGACTAAGAGGACGGAGGTAGTATAGTGAATCAGAAAATACAAGAGGCTTATGACAAAAGACCAAAAGACTGGGTTTATAATACTGTAACGGCATTTATCGTTGTCGGACTCCTCATCTGGAGTGGAAGCGCGGTTGAGACCAGCGGATCCACACAGGACGGCGGACAGATCGCATTAAACGTTCTGTCGGGAATTTTCCATCCGGATCTGGGATTTCTTTTTGATTTTACGAAATCGGGAGTTCCTTATCTGATGCTTGAGACAGTCTGCATTGCCTTCCTTGGAACAATAGTGGGTGCGATCATTTCAGTGCCGCTTGCCTTTGTTTCGGCATCAAATCTTACGCCAAAGCCAATTGCCTTTGCGGGAAGAATGATAATCATGGCAGCCAGAACGATTCCGGCATTTGTATACGGACTAATGTTCATCCGTGTTACCGGTCCGGGAGCCTTTGCGGGTCTTCTTACCATGGGAGTCTGTTCCATCGGTATGATCAGCAAGATGTACATCGAGGCAATCGAAGATCTCGATACCCATGTTATTGAGTCGCTGGATGCATCGGGCTGTAATACCTGGCAGAAAATAAGATACGGGATCCTTCCGCAGCTTATGCCGAACTTTGCGTCGACTGCAATTTACAGATTTGATATCAACCTCCGTGACGCGACGATCCTTGGTATGGTAGGAGCCGGCGGATTTGGTGCACCTCTCATTTTTGCCATGAACTCATACAGATGGAATGAGGCCGGAGCACTCCTTGCAGGACTTATAGTACTGATCCTGATTATTGAGTACATTTCAACAAAGATCAGGGTCAAGCTCACAAGAGGATGATCGAAAGAGGAAAAAATATGCGTTTTATATTTACATCAGATACTCACGGAAGCGTATATCCAATAAACTATGCACAAAACTGCCCCGAGAACACGGGGCTTTTTTGTGTTGCAGCGCAGATAGAAAAGGATGCAGACACACTGGTTCTGGACGGAGGCGATTCACTTCAGGGGACTCCGCTTATATCCTACTATCTTGAACACAGAAAAGAATATGACTTCCACCCGGTAGCCGAGGGATTCAATGCCATGGGACTGGACTACTACACCCTTGGCAATCATGATTTTAACTTTGGATATGATGCGATACTTGACTATGTATCCCATATGAAGGCTGTTTTAATATCCGCCAATGTCGTGGATAAAAGAGGGGCGCTCGGGATAAAAAAGAGCGTGATACACCGTATGCCCGACGGACAAAGAGTTGGCATCACGGCCGCCGTCACAGGTTTTGTCAACGTGTGGGAAAAAAAGGAAAACCTTGCAGAGCTTGAGGTTCTGGATCCGGTAGAGGCTCTAAGGCAGGAGTATGACAATCTTAAGGATCAGTGTGACATCACCCTCTGCATATATCACGGCGGATTTGAAGAGGACTTAAATAGCGGGAGAAAGCTGTCGGATACGAGGGAGAACGAAGCCTGCAGGATAGCGAGGGAGCTTGATTTTGACCTGCTCCTGACAGGCCATCAGCACATTCCGGTTTCGGGTGTTATGATAGATGGAACCTATGGTGTACAGCCTCCGGATAAAGCGAGAATGTACTGTGAGATATTTGCGGAAACCGGCGAGAATGCGTATGAGTTTACATCGAAGCTTGTTCCGGTCAGCAGTGACAATCCTGCCTGCAGAAAGATCATTTCTCGGCACGGCTTTATGGATGGTATGAACAAGGCGCTTGATACCTGGCTCGATGAGCCTATAGGGTGTCTTGAAAAAGAGATAGAGCCTGAAGAAAAACTATTTGCTGCCTTAAACGGAAGCAGGGTTGCGGCTATATTCAACCAGGTTGAGCTTGAGTACACGGGAGCCGACTTTGCCTGTACATCTCTTTCAAACGATCCGCTTGGTCTGAAAAAAGACATAACGGTAAGAGACGTGCTTGGAATATATCAGTTTGCCAACACGGTTGTGGTCAAGAGTGTTACAAAGGCAGTTCTTAAAGAGGCACTTGAGAGATGCGCCGAGTATTTTGACTACGATAAAGAAACGAAAGAAGTATCAATATCGGATGTATTCCTTAAGCCCAAGGTTGAGCACTATAATTATGATTTCTATGCCGGCCTGGAGTACACCTTTGATCTTACAAGGCCCGTAGGTGACAGGGTTGTTACCCTGAAAAAGCTCGATGGGAACGAGCTTTTAGATGATGCGGCCTACACACTTGTCACAAGCGACTACAGGGCTACCGGAACCGGAGGCTATGAGTGTATAGGACGATGCCCTGTATACAGGAGCTATTCGGATGAGATGCCGGATCTTCTTATAGATTATATAAGAAGAAATTCACCGGTAGCTCAGATAATAAACTCCAAGTTTTCCTGCCGGGTGCAAAACAGTGAATCGGTTGACTTTTAAACCTTTAAAGGTCATACTATATCTGTGGAAAACTCGGAAAAAGAGGGTCTGGAATGTATAAGAGATTAGATAGGAACGATCCGTGCTGGTGTGGAAGCGGTAAAAAATACAAGAGCTGTCACGCGGCATTTGATGACAAGATCATAAAATTTGAACATCAGGGAATGATAGTGCCAAAGAGAAGTCTTTTGAAAACAGAAAAAGACATTGAGGGCATAAAAAAGAGTGCTGTGATCAACATGGCAGTCCTTGATGAGATCGGTGAGAAGATACACGCAGGGATGTCAACGCAGGAGATAGATGATATCGTATACAACACGACGACCAGGATGGGAGGCATTCCCGCTGATCTTGGATATGAGGGATTTCCCAAGAGCGTGTGCACATCAATCAATGAGGAGGTGTGCCACGGTATTCCGTCGGATGATATCATTCTGAGGGACGGCGATATCATAAATGTGGACTGCTCAACTATCCTTGACGGGTATTTTTCTGATTCGTCGCGAATGTTCTGTATTGGTGACGTTTCACCTGAAAAGAAGAGACTCGTGGACGTGACCAGAGAATGTCTTGAAGAAGGTCTCAAGGCAGTAATTCCATGGACTCCTATCGGAGACATGGGAAATGCGGTTCACCAGCATGCACTTAAAAACGGCTATACAGTTGTCAGGGAGATCGGTGGACACGGATGTGGTAATAAGTTCCACGAGGAGCCGTTCGTCAGCTTCGTGAGCGAACCCGGAACAGGGATGCTGATGGTACCCGGTATGGTGTTCACAATTGAGCCCATGGTCAATATGGGCGGCAATGAGATCTTTATTGACGAGGATAATGACTGGACAGTATATACAGCAGATCTCAAACCCTCTGCGCAGTGGGAAGTTGAGCTGCTCGTTACAGAAACCGGCTATGAATTACTATGCTGGTAATAACAGGAAGGGACTAACATAATTATGCAGAATAAGGGTAAGTACTATATCACAACGGCAATAGCATACACATCCGGCAAGCCACATATCGGAAACAGCTATGAGATAGTGCTGGCAGATGCGATAGCAAGGTACAAGAGAAGAGACGGATATGATGTTCATTTCCAGACAGGATCCGATGAACATGGTCAGAAGATAGAGATAAGAGCCATTGAAGCAGGATGCAGCAGCCCCAAGGAGTTTGTTGATCAGGTCTCTGATACGATCAAGGGTCTGTGGAATCTCATGGATACTTCCTATGACAGGTTTATCAGGACGACAGACGAAGACCATGTAAAGCAGGTACAGAAGATATTTAAGAAGTTCTACGATCAGGGAGATATATACAAGGGCTCATACAAGGGAATGTATTGTACAGAGTGTGAGGCCTTCTACACGGAGTCACAGCTTGTGGACGGCAAGTGCCCCGAGTGCGGCGGACCTGTGCATCCCGCAGAGGAGGAGGCATACTTCTTTAAGATGAGCAAGTATGCTGACAGACTGATTGATTATATCAATACACATCCCGAGTTTATCCAGCCCGTATCACGCAAGAATGAGATGATGAACAATTTCCTCCTTCCGGGACTTCAGGATCTGTGTGTCTCGAGGACATCTTTTAAGTGGGGCATACCTGTAGACTTTGATGACAAGCATGTTGTCTATGTGTGGCTTGATGCCCTCTCCAACTATATCACAGGTATAGGATATGACGCTGACGGCAACAGCTCTGATGAGTACAAAAAGTGGTGGCCTGCAGACCTCCATCTTATTGGCAAAGACATCATCAGATTCCATACGATCTACTGGCCTATCTTTTTGTTTGCGCTGGGGGAGCCTCTTCCCAAGCAGATCTTTGGTCATCCCTGGCTTTTACAGGGAGGCGAGAAAATGAGCAAGTCAAAGGGCAACGTTATCTATGCAGACGACCTTGTGAGCCTGTTCGGAGTTGATCCGATCAGATATTTCGTTCTTCATGAGATGCCTTTCGACAACGACGGTGTTATCACCTGGGAGCTTCTTGTTGAGAGATTCAATTCAGACCTTGCAAACACTCTTGGCAATCTTGTCAACAGGACCATTGCGATGAGCAACAAGTACCTTGGCGGAGTGATCGAGAGCACCGGCGTCAAAGAGAGCGTGGATGATGACCTCAAGGCTGTTGTTACAGGGTGCTATGACAAGGTTGAAAAGAAGATGGACGAGCTTCGCGTCGCTGATGCCCTGACAGAGATATTTGCTCTTTTCAAGAGATGCAATAAATATATTGATGAGACAGAGCCATGGATCCTCGGCAAAGATGAGAGCAAGAAGGACAGACTTAAGGAGGTGCTCTACAACCTGGTTGAGTCTATTTCCATAGGAGCTTCGCTTCTTGATCCGTTTATGCCTGAGACAGCGCTCAAGATCAAGGAACAGCTTGCTGCTCCTGATAGAGATTTTGATACATTAAAGGATTTTGGACTTTACAGAAGCGGAAGCAAGGTAACAGAGACTCCTGAGATGCTCTTTGCAAGAAAGGATCTCAAGGACGTTCTTGAGAAGGCTTCAGAGATCACCAAAAAGCAGAAGGCTGATTTTGAAGAGTCACAGAGAATAGCGGCGATCAATCTTGCCAAAGCAGGTCTTGCGCCTGCCCCTGAAGCTGCGGAAGCAGATAAAGAGACTTCCGAAGCGTCTGCTGAAATAGATATTCCTGCCAAGGAAGAGATATCTTTTGATCAGTTCGGCACAATGCAGTTCCAGGTTGGAGAGATCATAAAGTGTGAAGCGGTTGAAAAGTCCAAGAAGCTTCTCTGCTCACAGGTTAAGATCGGAAGTCAGGTTAAACAGATTGTTTCAGGCATAAGGAAGTACTACTCCCCCGAGGAGATGGTCGGCAAGAAGGTTATGGTTCTGGTAAACCTTAAGCCCGCCAAGCTCGCAGGCGTTCTCTCGGAAGGAATGCTATTGTGCGCGGAAGATGCCGAGGGCAATCTCTCACTCATGGTTCCGGAAAAAGATATGCCTTCAGGAGCGGAGATCTGTTGATGCCTGCAGCTTTCGAAAGTTGCACAGAAACACCTCAATCCGTGATATCATATATATAGTGATATAGGCAGATGACAGTTATTGGTTGATTTATATACCGGTAAAACTTATATCTACATAATAAAAATATGGAGGAATTCCAAATGGTACGCAAAGAGGAACTGACTTACAAATCCAGAGACAGAGAGACTATGCTTCATGCGATTCGGTGGATCCCCGATGGGGAGCCAATAGCGATACTTCAGATAATCCATGGAATGCAGGAATATGTTGACCGCTTTGATGAGTTTGCAAATTTTCTTGCTGAAAAGGGCATCCTTGTTATAGGTAACGATCATCTTGGTCATGGTAAGAGTGTCGGCAAACATGGAGCCTATGGATATTTCTGCAAGGATGATCCCGCGACGGTACTTGTCCGCGATGCTCACAGACTCAAGAAGATGACCCAGGAGGATTTCCCGGGTATTCCGTGCTTTATATTAGGGCACAGCTTTGGCTCTTTTATCGCAAGGGAGTATATCACAAGATACGGAACAGGTATAAAGGGAGCCATTATTCAGGGAACTGCCTTTTTGCCCAACACAACCGTTAAGAGCATGGCAGGACTTGTTAATTTCCTCTCGTTCTTCATGGGGGAAAAATCCCGCTCCACAATGGTGAACAATATGGCCTTCAAGGGGTACCTCAGAAGGATCCAGAACCCAAGGACCAAGTTTGACTGGCTTTCACACAATGAGGCAAGCGTAGATAAATACATAGCAGATCCGGCTTGTAACTTCGTATTTACACTCAACGGATTCAGAGCCATGGCAGATCTTCTTGGGAGAGTACAGGATGTATCCAAGATGGAGGATATTCCCAAGGACCTTCCGATCCTTATAACAGGTGGTAAGGAAGATCCGGTAGGAAGCTACGGAGAAGCTCTTCAGAGACTGTACACTATCTATAAAAATGAGTTAAAGCTTACAAATGTAGAGCTTAAGCTCTACGACGGAATGCGACATGAACTTCAGCAGGAAGTCGGAAGAGAAGTGGTTTTTGAGGATCAGTTCCAGTGGATAAAGAAAGTGCTTGGCAGTGAGTCAGAAGATTGATACATCTAAAATAATGGTAAGGTGCGCTTACAATTCTGATTGGGACGGGGCGATGAAACTTGCATGGGACACCTTTGTAAGTTTCGACGCCCCTGATTATTCCCAGGAGGGCATCACGAATTTTTATAATTTTGTGCATGATGATATGCTTCGCAAAATGTTTGTTGCGGGGCAGTATCAGTTGTTCGTGGCCGTAGATGAAGGTAAATATGTGGGTATGCTTTCTTTGCGTGAAAAGAAGCATATCTCTCTTTTGTTTGTGGATGAAAATTATCACAGAAACGGTGTCGCATCCGCTCTTCTTAAATTTGTGAGCATATATGCGCTCACCGAGGAGGGTGTTGACAGGCTTACTGTCAATTCGTCTCCGTACGCTGTGGGATTTTATCATAAAAAAGGTTTTAGGGATACTCAGTCAGAAACGGTTGCTGACGGAATAAGATTTACACCTATGGAACTTTTGTTGTGATCCATGGGAAGGAAGGATTAAAATGGGGAAAATATTTGATCTTGACAGTCCCCTTATGAGAGGTCTGTCGAAAATGGCCGATGTTATGTGGCTTAACATACTTACACTGCTGTTTGCGCTGCCGCTCATCGTGGAACAGTATTTTGCGCTTGGCCCGATCCTTTATACGGATGCGGATACTTTATTAAGTACTGATGTGGCAACAGGCTATGTCTTCTGGGCATGGGTCTTTGGCATCATCTGCTGCATTCCTCTCGGAGCGGCACTCACAGCCATGCATTTTGTGCTCCTTAAGATTGTAAGGGATGAGGAGAGCTATATTACCAAGACCTTCTTCAGGTCTTTTAAGGAGAACTTTAAGCAGAGTTCTATTCTGATGGTGCTGCAGTTCGTGATCGGTGGAGTGCTTCTTTTGGACTTTATGATCACTTCAGGCAGAAGTACCGTGTTCCGCTATGTCTTTTTTGCTATAGCGCTCTTTTTTTACATGGTTTCACTCTACATCTTCCCGCTGCAGTCCAAATTTGAAAATACACTCCTTGGAACGCTTAAGAATTCAGTCCTTGTAGCCATAATGGCTCTGCCAAAGACTGTCGCGATGGCACTTACAACACTTATCCCTGTGCTGCTTCTTTACTTTTTTGGCTATAAGATTGTACCTATTGTAATACTCTTTGGCATCGCAGGTCCGGGATTTTTGTGCGCATCTCTCTACAATGACACATTCAAGAAGCTTGAGCCCAAGGTAGAGGAGGTATCTGAAGAGGAAGACATTGAGAATGCCATAAAGAAGATTGATGATGAATCATGACCTGTTTTTGCAATGGGCAAATTGCATAGCATTGAAGAATATTATTCGTCAATATTTCGGATTTTGATTTCGGGGACATTTTTTATTGGCAGATTGGCTAAGGAAAAATAAAATATTTGTGAAATTGGTGAATAGTAAATAAACCGAACAGATAATATACTTTTACCTAGTTAAAAGCTGTAGACAAAATTAGGAGGAATAATTGGTATGGCAAGTTTATCACTTGAGCATGTAACTAAAGTATATCCTAACGGTTTCGAAGCCGTTAAAGATTTCAACATGGAGATCGAAGATAAGGAGTTCATCATCTTCGTAGGACCTTCAGGATGTGGAAAATCAACAACACTTCGTATGATCGCAGGACTTGAGGACATCTCTTCAGGAACACTTAAGATCGGCGACAGAGTTGTTAATGATGTAGAGCCTAAGGACAGAGATATTGCGATGGTATTCCAGAACTACGCTCTGTATCCTC
>CAMNEA010000083.1 GCA_946536145.1 uncultured Butyrivibrio sp. | reverse complement strand
GCGTCCCTGACAAGCTTTTTACTTCTCCGGGACGACGCCTTAACCTCTGTTTGCTCTTCTTATTGCTACAAACTGCTTTTTACGGCGTCCCTGACAAGCTTTTTACTTCTCCGGGACGACGCTTTAACCTCTGTTAGTTTTTTTCCTAACTGTTACTGCTCTTCAAGCAAAAGATGGAAAAGTCTATTATCGTGGAGAACCAAAAATCGTTGACCGCGTAATAGCTGCTCATGAGTCTATCACCATCGGCGATAAACAATATCCAATACCAGCATGAAATGATTGGAATATAAATTCAAATTAGTCTCATTGTAAACAATACGAGGCGCCCTCTCGGACGCCTCGTTATACAAAACTATTTTTTACAATGAGCAGAACTATAAGCCGGGTTATGTCTTGAATGATCATCTATCTAGGACTGCCGTCACCGACAGTCTCAAGCGACCCACCTGAGAGCGAACCGGGCCGGTTCATGACTCTCTATTCGGTCTTGCTTCGGATGGGGTTTACATGGCTACTGATGTTACCACCAGCACGGTAGTCTCTTACACTGCCTTTCCACCCTTACGCAGCCGGACGGTCACTCGGAAGGCAAGCCTTCCTCGTTACGCGGCATTCGCCGCATGCCTACCCTGTTCTGTGACATATTTCGCACAAGCGCGAATATGTCACAGCCAGCGTAGTCGCCCGTCTCATTGCTACGCGGTATATCTCTGTTGCACTATCCTGGGAGTTACCTCCACCAGACGTTATCTGGCATCCTGCCCTGTGAAGCCCGGACTTTCCTCTCCCATGCCCTTTCGTCTGCATGGCAGCGATCACCCGTTCTGCTCATTGGAAGGTTATTCTAACATAAAACATCCTAATGGTCAAAAAGAATCATATGCATTTTTGAATCAAAGATTCAAAAATGCCGCAAACAAGCCATCCTAATGCGACTTCGTCGCAGGGCTTGTTTGCCTCTCGTATCATGTTCTCACGAACCCCGCAGCTGGTGCGGGGTTCTGCAATATCATTCAAGAAGTCATGAATTTTTGAATCAAAGATTCAAAAATGCCGCAAACAAGCCATCCTAAACCGACTTCGTCGCAGGGCTTGTTTGCCTCTCGTATCATGTTCGCACGAATCCCGCAGCCAGTGCGGGTTTCTGTGATTTCATCTAAGAATACATACTATTCATATCGTTATATCTTTTGATGCGAGAAAGCCTTTAATCCTCTTATATCTCTCACATATGGCGCGGTGGGCAGAGCCAGGTATCCAGCTGCCGTTGTGATGATGTACTGTTAAACTAAGAGGTGTATTATAGATAATTCCTGTTTCAAAGCTTTTACCTGTCAGGACTTCGAAAGGATAGACAGTTATATCCCCAACAAATTGGAAGCCTCCATTTTTCTTAAGACCGTGCTTTTCAATTACCTTCGTATACCTTACCGGGCAAGTGGAATTGTCCCAGGTTCCGTCCGCCTTAAGATATGGCCTGTTCTCATAGCTCTCACAGATCTCCTGAATGATGGGGTGTCCCGGTCTTGCTCCCATCCCTGAGCCGCATTCGATTCGGTCCAGAGATTCAAAGCTCATGTAGACATCATTATATAGAAGATCATCAATAGGACGAAGCATCTCAACATCCAGATCCATATATATACCGCCGTATCTGCGCAAAATGTCTGCCCTGGCATAATCAGAGGCAAAGGACCAGTTCCTATGCTCTATCGCCTGCTCAAAAAACAGGCAGTGGTCAGGTTTATAGGTTTCCAGATTCCAGATCTTTATCTTGTATCCCTGAGAATACTTCTTCCATGATTCAAGGCACCTGCGATATAGTTCGGGCATAGGATCGCCGGAAAACCATATTCCATGGATGATCCTCGGAATCATCTCACTTTCATTCTTCCTGAAATTCTCAGGCGGCTTATCTGCCGATAAGAGCTGCTTATCCTCATACAAGGATTCAAGGTAAATGGATGGAATGGCTTCAAACTCAGATAGCCTTTCATCCGCGCGAAACTGGTTTATTATCTCATCATATCCTGTAACAGCGATCAAAAGAACCGTGTTCCTGCTGCTATAGGATGGAAGGTTCCCCTTTCTTATGCTGTCAAAGCTCCTGCCATCAGGCCCGGGAACAGCCCCTGCAGAATCTCCCACAACTGCCTTCAGCTTCTTAATGAGACCGCTTTTATATAAAAAAGGGACAGTCCTGTTGCGAAAATGCTTTCCACTGCCCCAGCAAATGATATCTTTAGTTTTTAGTTCATCAAAGTATTCAGCGATTGTCATACTGTCATTTTACACCAAATCCTAAGACCGGCATAGCAGTATTGCCACCGCATCAAAAGATTCTTCAAAGTCTATTTTCAAGCATAATCCCGATATCTTCGTTTCATGTCTGAGACCTTCGCCATAGCTCTCGGCGCCGTCACATCCGATGCCGATGGTCTCATTGTAATCTATCTTGATGTACTCAAACCCATTGTTTCCAAGAAATTCTATAACGTGCTCTGACAGGTAATCCTCTACCCATTTACTCCTCATATCCCAGAAGCGTCTGCTGCCTGAGATGATCACTTTCCCATCCCTGGTAAGCAGATGCTCCGTATCCGTCACAGCATCTGCGTCCTTACCCACAACTTCAAGTTCAAACCTTTTTAAGGAATCCCCCGGGTACTCTCTTCAGGAGTATCTGTTGACCTACAGGATGAAGATGGCGATCAAACTTTTGTCCGAAAATAAACTCAGTGTATCCGAGATAGCCGAAGCTTTCGGATACACTGATACGTTTACATTTTCCAAGGCATTTAAGCGGCATTTCCACCAGTCACCATCTGACTGCAAAGGAATCAATTACAGCATGGCTACAGGCATGATAGGACAGGCAAGAGCAAATATCAGGCCACCCAAAGCATGAGCCCCGGATTTTCTTATTTCTTTTTTATTGAAATTGTAACTGTATTTTTCTTAAGATCTTTTTTAGCTTTGCATTTGCTGCTAAGATTTTCAAAAACGGAAAGAGGTACGTAGAGCACCTTGTTCTTATCGCACGGCTTGCCATAGCCGATCGGTGCAGTACACCCGCTGGCACCCTTAAGCTCTGTCACAAAAGTATAGCCGTCGCGCTTTTTAGCGAAAACTGCTCTTCTGCTGCCGGTGCTGATGTACATCTCATTTTTCTTTACAACATATTTCCAGCCCATAGCCTTTGCAGTCTCTTTGACAGGAACATAGATGACACTCACGTTTTTCTTTCCGGACTTAACTTTTACATTAAGCCCCTTATTCTTAAGATTCTTTTTGTTCACCTTGATATTGATATTAGCCTTCGCGTTCTTTAAAGCCTTGTCGGTCACTGTATACTTCAGTTTCTCGATATAGACATAATCATCCTTTGCTGACTTTTGAGCAGCAGTTTTTGCATCCTCCTTTGCAAAGACCCCAAGCGGCGCTCCAAGTCCCGTTGCGATCAGCACTGCAGCAAGAGCTGCGCCCAATGTTCTGATGAATAATCCTTTTGATAATACTTTCATTTTTCTTCCTCCTTCTAAGGTGCATTAACTTGTTTCACCCTATATACAATCGGGGAAAAGAAATTGTTGCAAAGAAATATAATTTTTTTGTTTTTTATTCAAAAAATCGTAATAATATCGATCTCGCTTAAACCATCTTCCGAAACAAGGATGTAAGAAGTCTCGCCATCAGTCCAGCAAACGACATCATAAACGCCGTCTTCACCATACGCCTCGACAGAAGCAGTTTCCGTATCTATATACGCAACTTCCACATAGTCATCAAGATCAATCTCCTTGTCACCGGTAAATCCTCCGCCTTCCGAAGCATATAGATTCATGGTTCCAAGTATCGACCGGTAACTGATCTCAGTTCCGTCAGAGCAGTAATAGTACTCAGTATCTTCGGATATCTCTGCCAGATTTACCGGTTCGCTGACATTATATCCAACATTCTCAGAAAGCTCTGAAACCGATTCCACCTGTATCTTTTCACTATACGGAATGTATTCGTCGCCGGGATCAGTTCCTTCGTGAGGCGGAAGGTCCGGTCTGTCATCTCCCTCTCCGCCATCATCATCTCCGCTGTCATCACCTCCGCTGTCATCATCTCCACTGTCATCATCTCCTCCATCGTCGCCGCTGTCATCTGAGCCAGAATCTGCATTGTCGTCTCCTGAGTGCTCTGCGCTTCCGGAGTCCTGTGAGCCGCTTCCATCTGCCGAATTCTCTGCTATATTGTTCCCGTTATCCGCATTTCCTTCGCCTTCGATATTCTGCACAGCATTTGCATCTGCGGCACTTCCCGCTACTTCAGTGTTCTGTGCAGCATTTGATTCTGCGGCACTTCCCGCCACTTCAGTGTTCTGTGCAGCATTTGATTCTGCGGCACTTCCAGCTACTCCAGTGTTCTGTGCAGCATTTGTGCCTGCGCCGCTTGTATCCATATTCGCTTTTCCCGCGCCCTGATTGCTGCCTGACAAGCCTTTGTTTACCGACTGTTCGCCGCGTTCATCAATGGCAGGATCTGCGATTTCTGTGTTAGCAGGTGCCGTCTCTTTTCCGGCATCATTCACGGATTCTGTCTCTGCAGCAGCGATACTCTCCTTGGAAAACTCAGCACTCTGCTCCTCCAGATCTGCCATTTCACCGGCTTCTGCGGCCTTTTCCTCTGTCAGGGCTTCTTCTGCAGTTTCAGCAGCACTCATCTCCTGATCGGTGGCATCCCATGACTCCTGCTCTGCCTCTTTTGCACCTTCAGTTGTCTGCGCCTCCTCAAACATAACAGCTTGCGGTGCAGAGCTCTCCTGCGTGCTCTTTAGCCCGACAGTTTTTATAACCGCAAACGCACCGACTGCAATTATCATAAATACCGCAGCTCTTGAGCCGTAGAAGGTTATAAATCTGATTATCCTGCGCCGTGAATTCTTTTTCCCAGCGCCTTTAATATCCGATATTTCGCCGGGCTGTGCCATCTCTTTTTCAATATTCCCAAGGATCCGTTGGCGCGCATCTTCGGAGACGGTTATCTTATCCATAACTTTATTATATTTATTCAAAGTCATACGCCTCCTTCAGAATATTTTTGAGCTGCTTCCTTGCTCTGTTCAGATCAGATCTGACGGTTGCTTCGTTTCGCTGCAGTATCTTCGCTATATCTTTTGTTGAATAGTCCTCCTGATAAAAAAGATGTATTACCTCTCTGTATTTAGACGGAAGCTCCTTGACTGCTTCCCATACAAACTTCAGATCCTCTTCTTCACTGCCGACAATCTCTTCTAACAGCTCGTCTGTCTCGCGCAGCTTGTTGTACTTTATCCTGTTCTTGCTAAGATTACATGCCACCTTTAAAAGCCATGCTTTCTCATGAACTTCACTTACAAGCTCAGGCTTAGTCTTAAGATACTGAATGAGCGTATCCTGAAGAATGTCCTCCGCGTCACTTAAGTTGTGAAGATAAGAGTAAGCCATTCTCAAGATACTGTTACCATACTTATCAATGAGCTCACCGGCCCTCTGAACATGATAAGTACCGTTTGTCTGTAAAGATCTGCCGCCATTATCCCAAGGCTTTGATGCATCTGATGTATCGCTACTGTCCATGTAAAAAGATTCTTCCCCTGCATCCTCAGATAGCTGATCAGAATTATTGCTGTCATTCCATCCGACGCGTTCAAATATTCTTCTAATCAGACTGCCCGGAATGTCATCAGTAAGCACGGGCAGCGTCAACACCAGTTCACCCATTATCATCCCCCAGGGTTATTTCTCCCCGAAAAGTATAACACCTTAAATCTGAGATTCAAGATACCTGCCAGAGGGTTTAGTAGTTTAAGTCATATCATTCAATCCCTTTTTTCTACCATCCTGACCAGGTTGTAAAACTCATCCCTGTACTCATCTGTATGACTGATCTGCCTGTATCCGACAAGTATATCGCTGTAAGTCAGGTTCCCGGCATAGTCGCTTTTTGAGAGCAGCATCGCAAATTCTGCCGCAAGCTCTGCAAAAGCGAGGTTATCACCGGCTTTCTCGCAGGCGCAGCTGCTGTCAACAACGTAGGTTTCAAGTGCAGATTCTTTTGCATCAGGCTCTTTGTAGCGGATCTTCACAGTCGCAAACTCATCAGATGCATCAGTGTCAGACGATGTCTGATATTTCAGATTGATCGCGGATTCTGCTCCAGCGGGGATTATCTCATAGAGGACGACTACGCTGTGACCTGCTCCCATCTCTCCTCCGTCTTTAGTATCGTCATTAAAGTCAACCGCATCCAAATTCCTGTTTTCGTATCCTACCAGTCTGTAGGCATTGACCCTTGCAGGGTTAAACTCAACCTGGAACTTGACGTCTTTTGCAACAGTCACAAGTGTCGATGTCATCTCATCCACAAGTACCTTGTGAGCCTCGAGCCTTGAGTCAATATATGAATAGTTGCCGTTTCCGCAGTCAGCAAGTCTCTCAAGTCTGTCATCCTTGTAGTTGCCGTCTCCAAAGCCAAGAACAGACAGGTATATGCCCGATTCCTTTTTCTTCTCAATGAACTTTTCAAGCTCGTCAGGATCTGATATCCCAACGTTGAGATCACCGTCTGTCGCCATGATGATGCGGTTGTTTCCGCCGTCAATAAAGTGACTTGCAGCAATCTCATAGGCCATTTCCATGCCGCGCTCTCCTGCAGTTGATCCCTCAGCGCAGAGAGAACTTATTGCTTTTTTGACAGCATTTTTGTTTCTCATGTCCTCGCCGTCCAGCACAACTTCCTCTTTGCTCGCATAGGTCACTATTGATACTGTTCCCTCACCCGGCAGATTCTCAACAAGATCCTTGAAAGCATCCTGTAAAAGATACAGCTTATTCTTATCATCCATTGAACCTGATACATCGATCAGGAATACGAGATTGCTCTTTGGAATTACATCTTCATAGGGATCCTGCGCCTTGACTCCAACAAACATGAGCCGGTGGTCCTTATTCCAGGGACAACCGGAAACCTGCGTGGTCACACCAAACTTCTCTCCTTCTCCGGGCGCAGCAAGATCATAGGAAAAGTAATTGATAAATTCCTCCGGACGTACGGCCTCAGGTACGATCTCATCCGCACTGTATCCGTTTTCGATCATCCTTCTTATGTTGGCATAGGACGCGGTATCAACGTCAGCCGCGAAAGTTGAAAGAGGCTGAGCCTTGGACAGGTAGAATCCGTTCTCTTTTGGTTTTTCGTAGGACTCGGTATTCAATTCTTTTTCATAGGGATAACAGCGGATATAATCATTGCTGTAAGTATAATCTGCGCAGCTCTCACTTGCCATCACAGCGCCCTGTGTCTCCAATGCCTTGGCTGCCATAGCATAGTCTTCTGTCGCGGCGTCCCATGTATCCTGAGAAACAGCTGATTCTTCTGTCATGGCATCCGGCGCTGTAGTATTATTGATACCTGTACTTCCGCATCCGGTTGCAGCTCCTGCAAGGATTGCTGCTCCTGTCATCACTGACAATAATCTGTAGTTCTTTTTCATAATTTTCCCTCCGATTTGTATGACTTCTTGAATGATATTTCAGAAACCCGCAGGCTGCGGGTTTCGTGAGAACATGATACAAGAGGCAAACAAGCCCTGCGACGCAGTCGCATTAGGATGGCTTGTTTGCGGCATTTTTGAATCTTTGATTCAAAAATGTATGTTTTTTGCCTTTCTACTTCTAATACAATCGGAGGCATTAAAATGTTGCAGGTAAAAGAAATAACTTCTTCGATGAATTTCCAAAAATCCGCACCGGCTGCGGATTTTGTGAGAACATGATTCAGGAGTCAAATAGGCCCTGTGACGAAGTCGCCTTCAAATGGCTTGGTTGATACATTCCTGGATTTTTGATCCAAGAATATATACACTTTTGCCATCATCGGTTCCCCCGAGGAGCATGCCAAGAAAGTGTGCGTCAGCATCAAAGAGACCGCACCCGCTCATTCCCGGATCTGCATCAAGATAGCAGCACATAAGCTCCATTCCAAAGTCCTCGGAATAGACACTTAAAAGAGCTATGCTTCCTGACTGGGTCTTTCCTGTGATGGAATTGAATACATATACCGGGGTTCCCGGGTTAGTATAGGATGGCAGTTCTGAAGCGTCAGAGATCGCAACTGCCTTATAGATATTATCAGAATTTTTGTCATTACTTTTTTCAACTATCAAAAACGCGATATCAAGTGATGAATCCTGCCTTAGCAATGAAGCCGGGCTCTCTTTTTTATCATAGAAAGTCACTGTGATATCACCCTCATCTGAGATCACATGAGAAGCTGTTGCTATAGTTATTTCATTATCATCAATTGAATATATCACTCCGTTCCCGCAGGTTTTGCCGCTAGATACTGTTACTGCGCTGTAGCAGATTTCATCGGTCGAAGAGACAATGTTGTTACTTCCTGGGGTACCCTGTTTCTGCGTAGTGGCTATTATGAATATAGTTGCAGCAATAAGCAGCACCAAGGCGGCAGGGATAAATATAGTTTTGGTTATTCCCGGAAAACTTTCTTTATAATTCATAGCTCTCCATATTTCTTCTTGTATTTTTGAATAATCGCTGCCTGCTCTGTCAGTAACATCTCATTATAACACTAAATCATGAAACTCACTCTCTGTCTACAATTATAGACTATCCCTAAACGCCCTTACAAACATTTTGTGGAAATCATGGATCCCGATAACATCAAAAGTCTTGATATCAAAAATACCGTCAAACCGGGAGTGCGTATCTCTGATAAGGAATACAGAATGGACATCCTTGTGACTATGAATGACAACAAAACTTTATGTCTCGAGATGCAGCTTCGTAATCTGGGGAACTGGCAGTACCGCTCTCTGTCAAATGAAATCTCTTCCCTTTCAAATGAAAATGCATCCCTTTCAAATGAGATAACCAGGTTACGTAAGCTTCTTAAAGATAAGGGAATCG
>CAMNEA010000082.1 GCA_946536145.1 uncultured Butyrivibrio sp. | reverse complement strand
TCTGTCCGCCGTAGCTTGTAAGAGCGAAAGCTGAGATACGAGACATATCGATTGTTCCGCCGCCGCCAAGCATTGAGTCAAGGACGTCGTTCTCTGATCCAAGAACACCACTGTGCTGAAGATCGATGATAACAGAGCCGTTTGTTCTTGCCTCAACCTCTTCCTTGAACTTCTGGTCTGTCATTCCTACGATAGTATCAAGAGGATTAACCTCTGCCATAACAAGTGTGATGGCGTCAGCTGCAGGTGCTGTTTCCTCAGCTGCAGTTGCCTCTGCTGCAGGCGCTTCTGCTGCGGGTGCCTCTGCTGCAGGTGCCTCTGCTGCAGGTGCTTCTGCTGCAGGTGCCTCAGGAGCTGTTACACCGCATGCTGTCATGGAGAGAACCATGGCTGCTGTCATAAGTGCTGAAATAACTCGTTTTTTCATTAATAGAACCTCCCTTTAAAAATGAAATTTTGTTTCTGAGAAAAGTATAGAATAATTTTCTCTTACAAAAAATCGGACATTATTAGCATCCGATAGCACATTTTTAACACTGTGTAATGGGGAACAAAGAGTCGCTCGCGACTCTTTGCGCGCTGGTGCGCGCAAGCTTTAGCTTGCAAAATTCATCTGCGCACCAGTCGCATCCTTAGCGGAGCGCTTTTTATTCAATAGGAAATCCGAAGGAATTTCCTATTGAATAAAAAAAAGCGACTACACCAAAGTGTAATCGCTTTTTTAAAGTGTGCGTGACAGGATTCGAACCCACGACCTTCTGGTCCGTAGCCAGACGCTCTATCCAGCTGAGCTACACGCACCCGTGCCAATTGCGGCAACAAAATATATTATATGCAAGTTATCTCATATTGTCAAGATTGATTATCCCATTTTTTCAGCCTGTTCTGCAGCCTTGGTCTGGGCAACCAGTTTTTCCATATCGCTCCTTGCAAATTCAAAGCACGCCATGAGCTTTTCGGAGAACACACCGCACTCACCGTTCTTGATCATCTCATACGCCTTGTCGAGAGGATATGCCGATTTATAGACACGGTCACTGACAAGAGCGTCATAGACATCTGCCAGCGCTGTGAGCTGAGCACCAATGGAGTTCTCTTCACCCTTAAGCCCGTCCGGATAGCCTCTTCCGTCATACCTCTCGTGGTGATGCCTGCAAATGTCCAGGCACATCTCGTAGTACTCTTTGTCCTGAATGTCTCTTAGCATCTCAATAACCTCGCTTCCGCGGGTCGTATGAGATTTCATGACCTCAAATTCCTCATTGGAGAGGCGCCCCGGTTTTAACAGGATTGAATCGGGAACCGATATTTTTCCGATATCATGCATTGCGGAAGCCTGTGTGATCACATCTATCAAATGAGGATTAAGGCCAAGCTCCGGATAATTGTTCATGGCTGTGAGTGCAAGAATTCGCACGAATCCCTTGATCCTCTTTAAATGGTAGCTCGATTCCATACTCCTGAATTCCACAATTGTGGCTATGGTATCGATCACTTTCTCATTGCTGTTTCTAAGGCGCTCTTCCTGCTTCTTGAGATATATGAACTGTTTTTTCAAAACTCTGGTCTGATCATCAACCTGGTTTTCAAGATTATTCTTGTGATCATACAGTTCGATTGTCCTGGACACACGTCTGTCAACAATGACAGGATCAAATGGCTTGTGAATTACGTCTGCAGCACCTTTCTGATAGCTGGTACGCTCTGCCTCTGTGGAAGTATCAGCCGTGATCATAAGAACCGGAATCGTCTCATTTAAATTGTCGCGATGAGTCATCTCCTCAAGAACCGCATAACCATCCATTTCAGGCATGACAATATCAAGAAGTATCGCCGCAAGCTTTGAGCCATACTGTTCAATCATCTTAATAGCCTCGAGGCCGTTGCCGGCCTCGAGTATCTCATATTTGTCCTTAAAGATTTCTCCAAGTATTCCTCTGTTGATCTCATTGTCGTCAACAACAAGAACCGAGCGATCTGCCATAAATTCCTCCGGAAATAATTAATCATGGATCAGGTGCCACACGCATTACCTTTCAACAATCGCAGCACATCCCATTCCGCCGCCGACACAGAGAGTTGCAAGCCCCTTGTGTACATCTCTTCTCTGCATCTCATAGAGAAGAGTAACAAGAATTCTGTTTCCTGAGCATCCAACCGGATGTCCAAGAGCAATTGCTCCTCCGTTTACATTAAGAACATCTTTGCTGAATCCAAGATCATGCTGTACAGCTACTGACTGAGCAGCAAACGCTTCATTTGCCTCGATGAGGTCAAAGTCTCCTATGCTGTATCCGGCTTTTTTCATCACCTTCTGCGTTGCAGCCACAGGTCCGATTCCCATGATGCTGGGCTCAACTCCCGCAAGCTCACCTGCGATCCAGGTACCCATAGGTTTAACGCCAAGTTCTTTGGCCTTCTCCTCACTCATAACGATAATGGCTGAAGCAGCGTCATTGATTCCCGATGAATTAGCAGCTGTCACAACACCGCCATCCTTCTTGAAAGCAGGCTTAAGATGGGAAATTCCTTCTACCGTGACACCTTTCCTCGGGCCTTCATCAGTATCAAATATAATCGTTTCTTTCTTTTTCTTGATTTCTACCGGAACAATCTCGTCCTTGAACTTGCCTTCAGCTATTGCCTTCTCCGCTTTATTCTGTGACCACGCAGCAAATTCATCGAGCTGCTCTCTTGTAAGATGCCACTGCTCAGCAATATTCTCAGCAGTGATTCCCATATGGTATCCGCCAAACGCATCTGTGAGAGCATCCTTTATCATTGCGTCCTGAAGCTCTCCCGATCCCATTCTGTAGCCGTAACGTCCCTGCTGCACGAGGTAGGGTGCCATAGACATATTCTCCATGCCTCCGGCAACGATGATATCCGCATCGCCCATACCAATAAGCTTGGCGGCAAGATTCACACAGTGAAGACCCGAACCGCAAAGAACATTTATCGTTGTGGCGGGAACTTCAACAGGGATACCCGCATTGATAGCTGCCTGTCTTGCGGGGTTCTGGCCAAGCCCGGCCTGAATTACGCATCCCATATATACCTCATCCACCATAGAAGGCTCTACGCCAGCTCTCTTAAGCGCTTCTTTTATTACGATTGTTCCAAGCACCGGTGCAGGAGTTGTTGAAAGAGCTCCGCCCATTGTTCCGATCGCTGTTCTGCACGCGCCTGCAAGTACCACTTTTCTTGCCATAATCTGTTCCCTCCAAATAGTATATTTTTATATCATATTCTGATCGTCACCGATCCGCAATCCTAAAAATATTTTATCATCTTACTGTATAGCCCTCAACGTATTTTAGACAATTTTCATTCTTTCTTACTGTTGAAAAGATCATCAATGGCTTTGTCATACGGTGCTCTGAGTATCCCGTACTCCGTAATTATACCGGAGATCAGCTCATTGTCCGTAACATCAAAAGCCGGATTGTAGACATTTATGTCCTCAGGCGCCATGCGCTCTTTATACCACATATCCGTAACTTCCTCCGGTTTTCTCTGTTCGATCTTTATTTCGTCTCCCGTGCGGGTTCCTATATCAATCGTCGATGTCGGGGCGCAGATATAAAAGGGAACGCCGTACCTCTTAGCCGCAAGAGCAACCATGCTTGTCCCTATCTTGTTTGCCGCATCTCCATTGGCAGCGACCCTGTCACAGCCTGTAAATACGATGTTCACTGCCCCGCTCTTCATAAGAGAAGCCGACATGTTGTCGCAGAGCAGCGTCGTGTCGATCCCCGCCGAGTGAAGCTCAAAGGCTGTCAGCCTCGCTCCCTGCAAAAGAGGTCTCGTCTCATCACAGTATGCCCTTATTTTATAGCCCTTCTCATGGGCAAGATACATAGGCGCTGTTGCAGTACCGTACTTGCAGGTAGCGAGCTGTCCGGCGTTACAGTGTGTAAGGATCCCGTCTCCGTCTTTGAGAAGTGTCAGTCCATATTCACCAATTTTCCTGCACACATCTATATCCTGTGCTTTGATCAGCTCACACTCTTTGCGCATACTCTCTACCAGGATTTTGCGAATATCTTCCCAGTCGCCGGCATCTCTATTTTCAGAATAGGTCTTTTCCACATGCGCCTTCATACGTTTGAGTGCCCATGAAAGATTTACAGCTGTGGGTCTTGAAGAATTCAGGTAATTGCTCTTTTCTTCAAGCTCCTTAACAAACTCCTCATAGCTTCCGGCCTTCGAGTGCTTCATCAGAAGATACAGTCCCATGCCGGCGCTTACGCCTATGGCCGGTGCTCCTCTCACCTGTAAAAGATATATCGCATCCCAGATCTCTTTAGCAGTGTGAAGTCTTATGATCTCAATTGTTCCCGGGAGCAGTGTCTGATCAATAATCTCTATTGCATCGTCCTCATCAACAAGAGTGACGGTTTCATAATCAAGTATACTTTTCATGCTAATACTCCATAAAAATGCCGCGCCGAAAAAACGGCGCGGCGGGATTAGTTATTTATCAGCCTTTCTCTGCAAGAGCTTCCTTGAGGCTCTTTGTAAGGGCGGGAACGATCTTGTTGAGGTCGCCTACTACTCCGTAGTCAGCTACGTCGAAGATAGGTGCGTTCTCATCCTTGTTGATGGCGATGATGAGGTCAGACTCTTCCATACCGGCAACGTGCTGGATTGCTCCGGAAATACCGATAGCGAAGTAAACCTTAGGTCTTACAGTCTTACCTGTCTGGCCAACCTGGAGATCCTTGGGCTTCCAGCCTGAATCTACAACGGCACGTGAGCATGATACTGTTCCGTGAAGAACCTCTGCAAGATCGTCAAGGATCTTGAAGTTCTCAGGGCTTCCTACGCCACGTCCGCCAGATACGAGGATCTTGGCATCCTGAATGTCAGCAACTGTGGATACAGCCTTAACGATCTCAAGGATCTTGGTGTAGCAGTCATTCTCTTCAAATCCCGGATTGTACTCAACAACCTCAGCCTTTGCTCCCTTGTTAGGAGTGATCTTCTGCATAACACCCGGACGAACTGTAGCCATCTGAGGGCGGAAGTTGGGGCATGCGATTGTAGCTATCGTATTACCACCAAATGCAGGACGTGTCATGAGGAGCTGTTTGTGCTTCTGCTCCTGTCCCTCTACAGGTGCAAGAGGGAAATCTCCGATATCGAGCTGTGTGCAGTCAGCTGTAAGTCCTGTATGAACTCTTGATGATACTCTGGGGCCAAGGTCACGGCCGATTGCTGTAGCACCAACAAGAAGGATCTCAGGCTTGAACTCTTTAATAACAGATGCAAGAGCGTGTGTGTAAGGCTCTGTTCTGTAATCCTTAAGTGCAGGATCATCAACTACGATAACCCTGTCTGCACCATATTCAGCAAGTGTATCAACAAGATTGCCAACCTTGTCGCCAAGGAGCACTGCTGTTACCTTCTTCTCATCAAGATCATTTGCAAGATCTTTTGCTTTGCCCAGAAGCTCCAAAGCGATGCTTGAAAGCTCGTTGTCTACCTGCTGAGCAAATATAAATACACCTTTATATTCTTCTAAAGACATGACTCTTCTCCTTTACAAATAAAATTTTACACTATGTGCTTCTCTTTAAGTTTTCCTACAAGGTAATCAACTGCCTCTTCAGGTGAATCAGGAACAATCTTCTCGCCCTGTCCCTTCTTAACCTTGTCAGAAGCCTTAGCGATCTGTGTAGGTGATCCCTTAAGTCCAAGGTTAGAGTCATCAACGTCCTTAAGATCAGCTCTTCCCCATGTGATAACTTCCTTCTCAAAAGCATCAAAGATTCCACCGGGTGTCATGTAACGAGGCTCGCCAAGCTCAGCAAGAGCTGTGATAAGGCAAGGCATCTTAGCCTCTACCATGTGATATCTGTCCTCAAACTGACGTTTAACAACAACTTTTCTTTCCTTCTCGTCAACCTTGATCTCCTCAGCATAGGAGATAACAGGAAGTCCAAGGTGCTCAGAGATCTGAGGGCCAACCTGTGCTGTATCGCCGTCGATAGCCTGACGTCCTGTGATAACAAGATCATACTCAAGATTTCTGAGTGCTCCGGCAATTGTAGATGATGTAGCCCATGTATCTGCTCCGCCGAGTACTCTGTCTGTTACAAGGATTGCCTTGTCAGCGCCCATAGCCATTGCTTCACGAAGAACTGCCTCAGCCTTTGGAAGTCCCATTGTTACAACAGTAACTTCTGCGCCATACTCATCTTTTAATCTAAGTGCTGCCTCAAGTCCTGCCTTGTCATCAGGATTCATGATTGCAAGCATTGCACCTCTATCCAATGTTCCATCGGGTTTGAACTTAACGCCGCCCTTTGTATCAGGGACCTGCTTAATGCAAACTACAACTTTCATTTTTATTCTCCTTTATTGTCCTATTTGCAATTAAGTGATTTACTTAAGCAAATCACCGGAAATAACCATCCTCTGAACCTCAGATGTACCCTCGTAGATCTCTGTGATCTTGGCATCACGCATCATTCTCTCTACTTCGTACTCTCTGATGTAGCCGTAACCGCCGTGGAGCTGAACTGCCTTGGTTGTTACATCCATAGCAACCTCTGCTGCAAACAGTTTAGCCTTCGCAGCCTCTACAGAGTAGCGGTCTTTCTTCTTCTTGGCATCAGCAGCAGCATAAACGAGCATCTTAGCTGCTTCGCACTGTGTAGCCATATTAGCAAGCTGGAACTGTGTATTCTGGAACTGTCCGATGGCACGTCCAAACTGCTTTCTCTCCTTGACATACTCAACTGTTCTGTCAAGAGCTCCCTCTGCAATACCAAGAGCCTGTGCAGCAATTCCGATACGTCCACCGTCAAGAGTGTGCATCGCAATAGGGAATCCCTTTCCGCGGGCACCAAGAAGGTTCTCTGCAGGAATATGGCAATCCTGGAAGATGAGCTCATATGTTGAAGATCCGCGGATACCCATCTTGTTCTCTTTTGTACCGAATGTAAATCCGGGTGTTCCCTTCTCTACGATAAATGCTGAGAACTTCTTCTGCTTTCTGCCTCTCTTGTCCTCAACGATATCTGTGTAAGCAATGATGATGTAAACATCAGCAACTTCGCCGTTTGTGATGAAGCACTTTGATCCGTTAAGGATCCATTCCTTGCCGTCCTCAGAAAGAACTGCCTTGGTCTGAACGCCCTGAGCATCTGTACCTGCCATAGGCTCTGTAAGACCGAAAGCGCCGAGCTTCTCGCCCTTAGCAAGAGGAACAAGGTATTTCTGTTTCTGCTCCTCTGTTCCGTATGTCATGATAGGATCGCAGCAAAGTGATGTGTGAGCAGAAACGATAACTGCTGTAGTACCGCAAACCTTTGCAAGCTCCTCAACGCACATAACATATGTGAGAGGATCACATCCCTGTCCGCCGTACTCCTTCGGGATCGGGATACCCATGAAGCCGTACTTCTGCATCTTCTTAACGGTCTCCATAGGGAATACCTCAGTCTCATCAACCTCTATAGCATTTGGCTTAACTTCTTTTTCTGCAAACTCTTTGAAAAGAGCTCTCGCCATTTCATGTTGCTGGTCAAGCTGAAAATCCATTATAATTTCCTCCATTTTTCTGATTTATATTACAAAAAGACCTCGCCAAGCGGAAACACTTGACGCTACGGGCTCGTGTGATACCTCGCCTCGTATTCAAGTGTAAGTAATCGCTAAGCTCGTGAGATACCTCACTAAGCGATTACTTATCTGTAGGAACCTTGTTGCCATCTGCATAGTTGTAGAAGCCGATTCCTGTCTTAACGCCGAGCTTCTTGCCGCGAACCATCTTACGAAGAAGAGGGCATGCACGATACTTGGAATCACCTGTCTCAGAATAAAGAACGTCCATGATAGCAAGAACGATATCAAGTCCGATGTAGTCGCCCAGCTCAAGGGGTCCCATAGGATGATTGCAGCCAAGCTTCATAGCTGTATCAATACCTGCGATATCGGAAACACCTTCTGAATAAACGAAGATACCTTCATTGATCATAGGAACAAGGATTCTGTTTACAACAAATCCTGCTGCCTCGTTTACCTGAACAGGAGTCTTGCCGAGGTCCTCAGAAATCTTCTTGATTTTCTCAACCATGTCATCAGGAGTGTTGGCGCCCTGGATAACCTCAACCAGCTTCATAACAGGAGCGGGATTGAAGAAGTGCATTCCGATGATCGGCTTTGCAAGGCCTGAGCCAATCTCTGTGATTGAAAGGCTTGATGTGTTTGATGCAAAGATGCAGTCAGGATTCTTAACAATATTTTCCTGAAGCTCCTTGAAGAGGTTCTTCTTGATGTCCATAACCTCAAGAGCTGCCTCTACTACAAGATCAGCATCTGCACAGATATCATTGAGACCTGTCTGGATCTTGCCAATGATCTTGTCTGCGTCTTCCTGAGTCTTCTTTCCCTTGGCAACCTGCTTGTCAAGACCCTTCTTGATCTTGGCATATCCGCCCTCGGCAAACTCAGTCTTGATATCGCAGAGATATACCTTCTCTACTGACTCAGCCTGAGCAAATGTCTGAGCAATTCCTGATCCCATTGTACCTGCACCAATAACAGCTACTTTCATTTTATAATCCTCCTTAGTATATTAATCTTGTTATTTGTTCTGGAAATCTACTACTTTAACCTTTGCAGGGTCATCTTTCTTTCTGAGGAAATTAGCCATTCCCTCTCTCTGGTCATAGCTCTCGAAGCATGATCCAAAGAGCTTCTCCTCAATTACAAGAGCATCATCAATATTTGCCTGAAGTCCGTCATTGATAGCCTTCTTGCATGCTCTTACAGCGATAGGCGCATTGGCAGCAATCTGTCCGGCCATCTTCTCAGCAGCAGCAAGAAGCTCTTCCTGAGGATAAACAGCGTTGACAAGACCGATCCTGAGTGCCTCGTCAGCCTTGATGTTCCTGGCTGTATATATGAGCTGTTTGGCCATTCCGGCGCCGATAAGTCTGGCAAGTCTCTGTGTTCCGCCAAATCCCGGCGTGATTCCAAGACCAACTTCAGGCTGACCAAACATTGCGTTCTCTGAGCAGATACGGATATCGCAGCTCATTGAAATCTCGCAGCCGCCGCCAAGTGCAAATCCGTTGACCGCAGCAATAACAGGAACAGGGAACTGCTCAATCTTGCGGAAGATATCGTTGCCCTTCTTGCCGAATGCCTCACCCTCAGCCTTGGTCAGGGTGCTCATCTC
>CAMNEA010000081.1 GCA_946536145.1 uncultured Butyrivibrio sp. | reverse complement strand
AACCAACTGAGAGCTGGTGACCGCAGTCATCACACTCCCAGATATTCAGGGGTGTTCCCCAGTATCTGTCACGGGAGATTCCCCAGTCCTGGATGTTCTCAAGCCAGTCGCCAAATCTTCCCTTGCCGATAGACTCAGGAACCCAGTTGATCTCCTTGTTGTTGCGGATAAGGTCATCCTTAACCTCGGTGACCTTGATAAACCATGAGGAGCGTGCGTAGTAAAGAAGCGGTGTTGAACATCTCCAGCAGTGAGGGTAGTCGTGCTCCATCTTGGGAGCAGCAAAGAGAAGCCCTCTCTTGTCAAGATCCTTAAGTACCTCAGGATCTGCACTTATTGCGCCTTCCTCCATCTCCTTCTGGGTGGGCTTACACCTCATACCGCCAAACGGGGTCTCCGGCTTTAATCTTCCCTCGCTGTCAACCATCTGTACAAGAGGAGCATCGTATTTTCTTCCGACACGTGCGTCGTCTTCACCAAATGCAGGAGCGATATGTACTATACCGGTACCATCTGACATGGTTACATAGTTGTCGCAGTAGATAAAGAATGCCTTCTTGTGCTGTCTGTCAGCCTCATCCTTGGCACACTGATAAAGCGGCTCGTACTCCTTGTGCTCAAGGTCTGTTCCTACAAAAGTCTCAAGAACTTCGTATGCCTTCTCTCCCTCTTCCTTGACAAGAGAACCGAGAACAGTATCTGCAAGAGCCTGTGCGAGATAATACGTATATCCATCAGCGGCCTTAACCTTTACATAGGTCTCATCGGGGTTTACGCACAGACCGATATTTGAAGGAAGTGTCCAGGGTGTCGTGGTCCATGCAAGGAAGTAGGCATCTTCGCCTGCAACCTTAAAGCGGACCACAGCCGTGCGCTCTTTTAATGTCTTGTATCCCTGAGCCACCTCATGAGATGAAAGAGGGGTTCCGCAGCGTGGGCAGTAGGGAACAACCTTAAAGCCCTTGTAGAGAAGTCCCTTCTTCCAGATCTCATTAAGAGCCCACCACTCGGACTCAATAAAGTTGTCGTCATAGGTGATGTAGGGGTGATCCATATCTGCCCAGAAACCTACAGTTCCAGAGAAATCCTCCCACATTCCCTTGTATTTCCATACGGATTCCTTGCACTTCTTGATGAAGGGCTCAATTCCGTACTCTTCGATCTGTTCCTTGCCGTCAAGGCCCAGCATCTTCTCAACTTCCAGCTCAACAGGAAGTCCATGGGTATCCCAGCCCGCCTTCCTTGGCACTGTATATCCCTTCATCGTGCGGTATCTTGGGATCATATCCTTGATGGCACGGGTAAGCACATGTCCGATATGGGGCTTGCCGTTAGCGGTTGGCGGCCCGTCATAGAACATATACATCTCACCCTTGCTCCTTGTGTCAACGCTCTTCTGGAAGATATCTTCGTCTTTCCAGAACTTCTCGATCTTTTTTTCTCTGCCGACAAAATTCATGTCGGTTTCGACTTTGTTGTACATAACTGCTCCTTTCTCTGCACCATGTGAATCTTCACAAGCAAAAAGCCCCGCCCTGTAAAAAGGACGAGGCTAATAATATACTCTCGTTATACCACCCATTTACACATACGCGCCGGTCCTTGCCGGTTGAATACGCTTCCCGTTTACGGAGGGATTCCCGACAGAATCTACTGTTATTTCAATCCTGCAGCTCGGAAGTGATCTTCGATCGGTTACTACTTGCACTGACTTGCACCATCCGCCAGCTCTCTTTAGCTTTCATATACCGCCTACTGTCTTCGTCACAGCTTTTCTATTCAAATAATGGTTAATTCTACAACTATTTTTTACATCTTGCAAGAAGATATTTCTCACAGATACTTCATGAGCCTGTCAATATCTTCTTTTTTTGTCGCCCAGTCAGTGGCCAGCCTTATCACCGTGTGCCCTTCATCCTTCTTTTCCCAGAAGCCGTATCTGATGTTCTTATCGAGCTCTTTTAGTTTTTCATTCGTCACAACGATAAACTGCTGGTTGGTCGGCGAGTCAATAAAAAGTTCATACCCCTTATTTCTGAGACCTTCCCTGAGAAGATCTGCCATCTCAATCGCATTTTTGCTGATGTCAAAATACAGGTTGTCAGTAAAGAGGGTGTCAAACATAAGTCCCAGAATCCACCCCTTTGCAAGAAGCGCGCCGTGCTGCTTGATAACAGGAACCGGGTGTGCTATACGTGTCCCCCTCGGAAATACTACTGCTTCGCCAAACAAAGCTCCCACCTTGGTCCCGCCTATGTAAAACACATCCACAAGCTCAGCGATATCCCTGATCGTCACATCGCTCCTCTTGCTCATAAGACCGTATCCGAGCCTTGCTCCATCAAGGAAAAGAGGTACCCCGTATTTTTTGCAGACAGCCGATATGTCACTCAGTTCCTTCCTGGTATAAAGTGTGCCATACTCGGTCGGGTGTGAAATGTAAACCGCACCGGGGAATACCATGTGCTCATGGTTGGCATCATCATAAAAACCTGCGACAAAGCGGTCCAGCTCCGATGCCGAAATCTTGCCGATATTATCACCATATTTCAGCGTGTCCTTCTCTTCGCCGCAGTTGCCTATGTTAAGGACTTTATGCCCGGAAAATTCAATTGCCCCGGCCTCATGAACAGATATATGCCCCGTCTTTGCAGCAACAACGCCCTCATAGGGCTTAAGGAGCATATCTATTACTGTCTGGTTTGTCTGCGTTCCGCCTGCAAGGAAAAAGACATCTCCCTCAGGGCATTCACAAATTTCCTTTATCTTATCTGCTGCACTTTTGCAGTATTCATCTGTACCGTAGCCGTCTATCTGCTCAAAGTTTGTCTCTGAAAGCCTCTCAAGGATCCTTGGATGGGCTCCCTTGGTATAATCACTGGAAAAGGAAATCTTTCTGTCCATCATCTTACCCCGCTAAGATCTGTTACTTCCTCTAAGACTCTGACAAACTCTTCAAGTCCGGCTCTGTCTTCTTCCGAAAATCTGGAAAGGCTCGGGCTGTCTATGTCAAGAACTGCAACTACCTCGCCATCTCTGTGAATCGGAACTACTATCTCCGAATTGGATGCGCTGTCACAGGCGATGTGCCCGGGAAATTCATGCACATCTCGTACAAGCTGGGTTTTGCCCTCCTTAACTGCCGTTCCGCACACGCCCCTTCCTACTTCAATCCTTATGCAGGCGACCTTGCCCTGGAAGGGTCCCAGCATCAGTGATCCCTTATTCATGATGTAAAATCCCGCCCAGTTCAGGTCTTCCATGTTCTCATATAAAAGAGCTGAAGCATTAGAAAACACCGGGATGAAATTCGGTTCATCCTCGGAAAGGGATCTGATCTGTTCTGATAATAAACTGTAATCTGTCATACTGTCCTCTCGTAGGTTATTTTTTCCTATATTATCACCAAATTCTGCGTTGCACAATTTTCTTTTGCACAATAAATGTCTTTTCGATCGAAATTCGTTACTGTTCACTCGCATACAGCTCGCTCCAGTAACATATTCGCGCATTCATTAAAGTTCGACTTCGTCGAAGGAATGCGCTCACTACCGAATCATATTCTCACGAAATGCGCAGCATAATGCGCATTTCTGTCTTAACAGTAACCGAAATTCCTCAAAAGATCCCGCCTATACCTGTGTCGTTGTCTATCGTGTTCATGTTGTAGAGGATGAGCACATCCGAAATATCCTTATGCTCATTTATAAACTTCGATGGGCCACCCTTGTAATATCTTGTATCAAACACATAAACCGTGTGATAGTTCTGTAAAAGGAACGGTATCATGCTGTTGGCGTAGCTGTCTTTGACAAGGGCGATAGCCCCGCCATCAACGGCGTCGTTGGTGATCGTCACAAAGGGATGGATATTGTTCAGGAAATATGAATACTGATCCTTCTGCGAAAGATACTCCGAATTGTATGGCGTATCAGATATCTCCCCTGTATCTTCGTATGTCACGGTAAGCTTCCAGTCCGGATGCTTATATGAAATGATCTCATCTTCTCCAAAATACGGGTCATTTAATTTGGAATATACCGTACCCTTAAAGCTCTTTGAGACTACCTCTTTTTCATAGTCTGAAAGCGGAACCTCCTTAATACCGGCCGCATCACAAAAAGCCTCATAGCCTGCAAAAGCGCCGAAGGTAGTCCAGTGATGGTCTGTCCGGTAATACAGTCTTTCGCTCTTAGGATTGTCTGAAAGCTCCTTAAGCCTTGACGAGACATCTATCGTCTCAAGTGATGAAGGCACCGAACCATAAATGTGATCGATCGTCTTTTGCTGGAGATGATCATACTGAGCATTTTCGGGGAGCCTGTCCGAATACACCTCAACGGCGGTCGGAACCATCATCAGCATACATCTTGCGCTTTCCACATTTTCGGAGAGCTTTGTAAACTGCGCTATCTGCTTCTGAGTATTCGAAGGAGTCTTGTAAACTTCGACGAGCGAACCATCATCAGCGATGTACACATTGTTTATCTCTTTTCTCCCGCTGCAGCGCTCTGCCTCTGTCATCAGACTAAGAAATCCATCCCTCATGGGAAAATGATCGGCAATATATGTCTCAATGCCGCTTGTAAATGCCCCGCTTTTTATATTTTCAAAACTGACCTGCGGCACCTTGGCAAGGGTTCTGTTCTCATTTTCCGAAAAAGTCTTTTTATCCGATACAAAAAAGGCTGTCACGAATATTAAGATCATGGCGCTTACCGCATATATCACGCATCGGTCAGTCAGCGATATCTTATTTTGTTTTTCATTAAGATTATGTTCTTCCATCTAAATATCCTGCTCAGAATCTGAAGTATAAGAATGGATTGTAAGTATCACGCACAAGGCTTGACATGGCAAGCACAAAAAGAAGCGCCATGACCACAGCCCCAAGTATCGCAGCAGCGGATCTTACGTATGTACTCTTCCCCTCAAGTTTTGCTAAAAGCCACGGATATACAGGGAAAGATAAAACGATCGCCGCGATCAGTACCGGAAGATAGTTGCCAAAATACCACAGGAATTCATTTCCGAAGAAGGCATTCCCCGGAAGACCTATGAGCTTCGAGAAGTAATGTCCCATCTCGCCAAGGTCATCAAAAGTAAATATGCCGAATCCGAAGACCACAAGCACTATTGCGTACATGTGCTGTATGACTTTTGGAAGTTTCTCAAGCTTTTTGCCCCAGAAAAATTTCTCACAGGTAAGAAGGATACCGTGGTACAATCCCCACATTACAAAGTTCCAGGCTGCGCCGTGCCATAATCCGGTAAGGAACCACACTACAAAGATATTTCTAAGCTGCCTTGCTCTTCCGCAGCGGTTTCCTCCAAGAGGGATATACACGTAGTCCCTGAACCAGGTTGACAGTGAGATATGCCAGCGGTGCCAGAAGTCCGTCATGGTCACCGCGCTTAACGGATAAACGAAGTTCTCGGGGAAATGGAAGCCCAGCATGTGTCCAAGGCCTATTGCCATATCACTGTAAGCGCTGAAATCAAAGTAGAGCTGCAGGGTAAAGCACAAGAGCCCCAGCCAGGCTGTGACGATCGAGATGTTATCTGCCACGCGGATCATATCAAACAGGGCACCGATCTGATTCGCGATCAGAACCTTTCTGAGAAGCCCCATGATAAAGCGCTTCATGCCGCATACAAACCCGCTCTCGGTGATACTGCGTTTATGTATTTCTTCCTGAACCACAGAAAAACGGACAATCGGTCCTGCAATAAGCTGCGGAAACATCGAGACGTAGGTGAGATAATCCAGATAATTGTGCTCTGCCTTTATCCTCCCTCTGTAGACATCAATGGAATAGCTGATAGTCTGAAAAGTATAGAAGCTTATCCCCACCGGAAGCGCAACACCGGGGAGACTTACATCAAACGGCGTAAGTCCGTTCCAGATGCCGACTGCAAAGTCTGCGTATTTAAAATATGCCAGAAGTGAGAGATTTATTGCGAGCGCCAATATGAGAAAGAGCCTCTTTTTAAACTTATCTTCACTGTATTTTTCCTGAAGACGCCCATCGACGTAATCCACAAAGGATGACAGCAGCATAAGAAGTATATATATCGGCTCTCCCCATGCGTAGAAAACAAGACTAAAACAAAGCAGGACGAGATTTTTCGCCCTGCCGGGTAATACATAATATAAGATTAAAAATGCCGGTAAAAAAAATACCAGAAATGTCAGACTGCTGAAAACCATAAACTGCTGCTCTCTTACTTCCCTAAAAGACCGTCCTTAATAATTTTCTCGATTCCGGCCGCATCGGGAGAAATAACAAGATAAAGGGTATTTCCCTGTTTTTTTATGCTTGCGGCCTTAATGGTATCTGCCTGATCCGGAAGATAGGCGAGCATCTCGGGTGAACTGAGCTGTCCAAGAACTGCTGCGAGCTTCTCCTCAACTGAAGACATGTCTTTTTCATCAGCTACCGATAAAATAATGACTCTGTCGGCATGAACCTCATCGGCCTCTGCAAAAACGTAATCGGAAAGAAGACTTGCGTCAATGCCGTAATAATTCATCAGCCAGTCAGCATCTGCCTCATACATCTCAGGAAGTTCATAAGAAGACTTTATCTTGTCATAGATCTCTGATGCCTTAAGGGGTGTTGCACCCTCTGCTGCGACTTCCTCTGTGCCTGCGCCCTGTCCGGCACTGTCACCGCATCCGGCGATCCCAAGCATCATTGCCATTAAAACGCCGGTAACTATCAATAATTTTAACTTTTTCATATTAACCTCTTTTCTTACTGCTCCGCTGCAGGTGCTTCTGTCTGATCGCCCATAGCCTCCTGCGCATTTTCCAAAGGCGCTTCGGCCGGTGTCTCAACAGGAGTCTCTTGAAGTCCGAGTCTGTCTGCCGCATAGCGTATCAGCATTTTGGTCCATACATCATAGGCCTTTGGATTCTCATGAAGAAATCCGTCGCTGCAGTACTCAGGCGCCAGATTCCCCTGTCCATCCGACAGGACATTTGCCATATCAATATATCCCCAGCCGCTTTCTGATGCAAGTGCCTGAACGCGTCTGTTGAACTCTGCAAGATTTGTGTTATTGAGCTTATTCTTGCCCATATCCTTCAGTGTATAAGTTGCGCTGATGACAGTGATATCCATGCCCGGATTAAACTCTCTGATCTTGTCAACCAGCTGCGAGTATAAGGAAACCGACTCATCCATATCATAGACAACATCGTTGATACCAAAGAACAAAAATGCCTTGTTCGCTCCCATCATCTGCATCGATTCCCAGATGGGATGCTGCGCGCCCTGATAAAGAGGATGCACGCTCTTGTCACTCACCTCCCAGAAGGAGTTGTGAAGCGACAACGAACCTGCTGTTAAGAATTTAAACTTTTTAAGCAGCGGATCATCGCTCTTACCGGCATATTTGGTAAAGCCCAGCATAACAGAGTCACCGGCAAATACTGCCCCGTCATAAAAGTTTATTATCTGCTGCATCTGTTCGTCGGAATAGTGCATATTCTCAAGTGCTGTCAGCGTCTCGCTCACATATACAGGCGCTGTGGAAGGCGGCACAGCTGAAACAGGCGTCACGGAAACCACCTGTTCTGAATCCTGCGAGGTGCTGTCATTAGCGCTCTGCGCTTCTTCATTATTCTGCGCTTCTTCATTCTGTTCATCATCAGATGAAGGCTGCTGCTCTTCGTCCGTAGTCTCTTCAGACTCTCCCTCTGACGCTGTTTCTTCAGAACCTGAATCCACAGGTTCATTTATTGCTTCAGAGACAGAAACATCGGCAATAGACACTTCACTGCTCTCTTCCTTAGTTTCTGGCTCTATTGACTCAAATTCTATCTGCTGAGTCTGTTGCTGACCTGATGAGGCGCACCCGCATACAGATGACGCCACACAGACAGCGATCAAAATATTCGCAATCCTTCTAAATATCACTGAAAGTGCCTCCCCGGAGAACTTTTTCATAAACACATAACGAAATAATACATTATAAACCTATAATAATATACTACAAAAATCCCGGATTGTGAGAATTTTTTTGCTCAACCATTCAGGTACAGTTACTGTTCACTCGCATACAGCTTGCTTCAGTAACGTATTCGCGCATTTCTGTCTGAACAGTAACCAGGTACATCACCCGCAGTTACATCTCATCAACAACCTGGAAGATGACAAACTTGAGATAATATGATGATGATCCTCCCCATAGAATAGGATGATCCATGGCCTGCTGCCTCAGTTCAACCTGGCGAAGTCGCTTGTGGGCGTCTCTTGCCGCATCGGCGATCGTCTTTAAAAAGAGTTCTTCATCCATAAAGTGAGAACAGGAGCAGGTGGCAAGGTAGCCGCCATCCTTTACAAGCTTCATTCCTCGAAGGTTTATCTCCTTATAACCTGTCACCGCCTTTTTGATCGATGCTCTCGACTTGGTGAATGCAGGAGGATCAAGGATCACAACATCAAAAGTTTCGCCCGCCTTCTCAAGCTCAGGAAGCAGTTCAAATACATCGGCACACTTAAATGTGACGCTGTTCTCAAAACCATTAAGTGCTGCATTTTCCCTTGCCTGCTCGCATCCAAGATCCGATGCGTCAACCCCAAGGACCGACTTTGCACCACCTGCAGCAGCGTTCAGCGCAAACGATCCTGTGTTGGTAAAGCAGTCGAGAACCTTAGCACCGCTGCAAAGCCCGCGCACTGCCCTTCTGTTAAACTTCTGGTCGAGGAAAAAGCCGGTCTTCTGTCCATTTTCCACATCAACATAATATTTTATTCCGTTCTCTTCTATTAAAACTTTTGTGTCAAAGGCCTCCCCAATAAAGCCTTTTTTCCTCTCAAGCCCCTCGAGCTCCCTTACCTTGGCATCGCTTCGTTCATAAATGCCCCTGACCGTGACGCCGTCTTCAGCAAGTACCTTTCTGCACAGATTCAAAATGTCTTCCTTCATCCTGTCTGTTCCAAGAGCAAGAGATTCTATGACAAGCACGTCAGAAAATTTATCTATGGTAATTCCCGGAAGGTAATCTGCCTCGCCAAAAATAAGTCTGCACGACAACCTTCCAAGTGCATCCTTCCTCTCATCTTCACTTGCAGCTGCAATATCTTTTTCCGAAAGGAGAAATTCCTCTATATAGCTGCGCATGATATTCTTTCTGTGCTGCCAGGCACTTTTGATCCTTACTTCCAAAAAGGCCTCATTTACTCTGTGCTCCTTCTTTCTGGACATCATGCGCACTCTTATCTTAGAGCGGCTGTTAATAAAGCCGTATCCCAAAAAGAAATCATCAAAGTCGCGAAGCTCAATCAGGTCGCCATCACTAAACTCACCAATTACTTTATCTATCTCATTGTCGTAGATCCAGGGGCCACCGGCCTTGAATTCCCTTCCCTGTCCCTTCTTTAATATAACTTTTGCTTTGATATCATATATTGATCCCATAAACAGCTCCCTGATCTTTTATTTTTTGTACTGATTGAAACAATTATATCAGACATTTTAAAATTTTTTTGATCTTCCGCAATTTTGATTGAATGAAAAGTTAAATTCCGCATGTAAAAGTAAATTCCATACTGAAGACTA
>CAMNEA010000080.1 GCA_946536145.1 uncultured Butyrivibrio sp. | reverse complement strand
CAAAACGCAAAACTAAATTGTTACTATTTTTATATGGCAAAACTATTTTGCCATGTCATCCTATAATGGGTGACGTGGTTTTTGCTATAATGAAAGGGTCTATTCTATAAACAATCACATGGAAAATATAAATGAACAAAAAGAAATCATCACCCAAAATGAAACGCTTTGAAGATCTCAAGAAGAACTCCAAAGCCAGATGCACTAACCTGATGTATGTTATCTACAAAGAACAGATGAAGGAAGGTTATTCGGATGAGGAGGCACATTCCCGCGTTGTAGAACTATTAAAGAGCATGGGAATACTTCTTTTTCCGGAGAACGCTGCACAGAGGTATGACCACAAGAAAAACCATTTCTCAAAACGGTTAAAAAGAGATAACGTTCCGCAGAATCTCAATAAGATGGAATCAATACTTCAGCAGGCAACCAAGACACTTAACACTCTGGAGGCAAGCATCTTTGATCTGCAGCATATGCAGGATGATATAAAGAAGCTCTCTGACTACTATGGCAGTAAGCAGTGGAGAAAAGATCTTGAGGCTGAGGAACAGGGACTCTTCCCTGAGGATCTGAAAAGAGGCATTCTGTCTGAGGATGGTATTTACAACCTGCTTGAACGCAACAAAGAAATTATGGAAGTACTGAGATCATATCTTACAGAGGATAAATAACAATAATGGATACAGGAGGCAGAAGAGGTTGATTCAAGGATTTCAGTTGACAGCATACGGATTGAGAAGTTTCACTCAGGAGGTCCTGGTGGTCAGAATGTAAATAAAGTTGAGTCCGGTGTCCGGGTAATACATATTCCAACGGGGATAACTGTATCGTCCACAAGGGAAAGATCCCAGTTTGCAAATAAACAGGATGCTTTGAAAAGGCGCTCTGCTGTTCTAGCGCAGGTGAATTTGGACAACAAGAGCAGGCAGAAAAATGATGCCTGGAGCAAGCATGCCCAGATCGTCAGAGGAAATCCAGTCAGAGTCTATGAGGGTGAGAATTTCAAGCTTGTAAAGAAGGAATGCAGCACAGTTTTGCTATAAGAATAAGGCGTGAATAGGTTATAATGGTAGTATCTGTGAGGAAAACGGAGATTACTAATGAGCATAAATCAGAAAAAGCGGATGTTAGTTTTAACTGTGATAACAACTTTGCTATGTGTGGGATGCAGCCGGGGCGAAGGTCAGGTGATGGATGGAGACGGAATGTTTAACATCCAGCAGTATACGCAGATAACTCAGGAAGAAGCTAAACAGATGATGGCACAGGATGACGGACATGTGATAGTGGATGTCAGAAGGCAGGATGAGTATGATGAAGGACACATACCTGGAGCAATCCTGATTCCTAACGAGAGTATTGAAACTGATCCGCCAGCTGAGCTTCCTGATCTGGATCAGATAATCCTTGTGTATTGTCGTTCAGGGAGAAGGAGTAAAGATGCAGCTCAGAAGCTGGCAGACATGGGTTATTCCAATGTCTATGAGTTTGGCGGCATTATCGATTGGACTGGGAATATAGTGACTGATGAGACAGAGTCCGCAGAGGATCTGGCAAGCGTAGATTCATCAGATGCACTGTATGAGAGCTTTCTCCATAATGAGGCAAAGGTTCATGTAAACGAAGAAAACGGTTATGGCTATTCTACCGGTCTACCGGATAATGGACCAAAGGATTTCACGCTGGAGGAATTGGTCAATGCCATCATTGCAAACTACATTGCAGATAATCCTGACATAAAGATATGGCTTGACCGGATAGAGTATTCATACATAGACTGCGGTAATGATGGGAATAAGGAACTTGCACTTGTTATTTATACTCCCATGAGTATGGAGAGCTGGGAGCAGCATATTGTTATCAAGGATATTGATGGAACGCTTCAGACAGTATATTCCAATACCGCATGGTCAAGAAGCTCCATATATATGAACGAGTATGGATATATTTATGCGGATGGTTCAGGTGGTGCAGCTTATCATTCCTATGACAAGAGTTTTATCGATGCAGAGGGAAAGGACCATTTCATTTATTCTGATTCATCAACAGCAGGTATAGTGCCTGGTGGCTATGGCGGAGATCTGTGGTTTAATGGTGAATCTCACATGGTACCGGAGGGTACACTGCTTGATGGCGAATACTGCTTTTTGCAGTTTGATTTTAATAATGACCCTGATGATGACTCCGAATATTACTATACTTATGCAAAGCTTGCTGATGAAGATTCAGAAGATGAGTGGGGGAATGGATTCCGCGGATATTTTTATGCAAAGCTTATAGATGACGATACTATCTATGCAGACACACATCCGTTAAAACAGTTCTTTGATCAGGAGGGGCTTCAGATTAATACTCTGAAAGAGATAGACCAAATGATAGCGGACAAAGAAGCTGCGGAGGGTCTTACAGAGGATATAAAGAACGGAAAAAACATAGAGTGGCGGACTCTTGATTATGATTTTGAGCCTTATATTGCAACATACAATGCTGAGAATTTCCTTGAAAAGGAGGAGTATTTCCCTATCGGCTTCTGGCTTACTTCTGACGATAGCAAACAGACAACACTGAATATAGCTGCGGATGGAGGTATAAGTGGTAGCTTCAGTGACTGGCAATATAATGATACGGATGGCAGCAGTGTCACTAATAGAAATGAGTTTACCGGAAAGTTTACGGTTGTAGGAAAGCCAGCAGACACGATATATGAGCTACAGTTATCCGAGTATGCATTGGCCTACGAAGCAGGAACAAGTGAAACACATGAATACACCAAAGGATCTATTTCAACCATAAACTTTATTGAGGTTCCGGGATTTGATGATGGAGGATCGAGATACTATCTGTATTGCCCTGGGACAAAGAAAAGTGGAATCGATGAAAAGGTATTGAATATCCTTCCAGAATACTTTTTGGAAGACAAATTTGATGGCGATGAGCTTACTGCGTATATTCTCTTTGGCATAGATGGGAATAACTCAGTGTGGAGAATGGGATTTTAGAAATAGAGTAAGGGGAGTTGATAACAAAATGAAACAATATACTTTGAAGGTCTATCCGCAGGGACAGGCAAGAAAAACATACAGGGTGATAGAGATATCGGGGAATGATACCCTGGACAGACTATGTGAGGTGATTCTTGCAGCTTTTAATTTTATCCATGAGCATATGTATGAATTTAGTATGACTGGAAAACTATACTCGGATGACAATTATTCATGTGATCCGGAATATAAAGGACAGCCATCGACTGATACAAAGCTTGATAAGCTGGGACTTCAAAAGGAACAGAAGTTTATCCTGCATTACGATTTTGGAGATGACTGGGTATTTGAGATTCAGGTGCAGGATATACATGATGAAAAGACCCGTGTTGTCGCCCATGTGACAGAAGAAAAGGGTAGTGTAGAGCAGTACCCGGATTATGACGACTGGGAAGATGACGATGATTATGATGAAGAACCTGATGAAGCCATTGAAGCCAGAAGAGAGAACAAAAAGTATCTGGACATGTTTTTAAAAGATCTGAAGGCTTCAGGGATTTCTGCTAAGACCATACAGAATCATATGGATAACGTTGATTTTTATCTGACGGATTATCTGCCATTTACAGATGAGGAATGCACGGACATGAAAGCTGGAGCAGAGTCCTTCAATCTTCGTGATTTTTTTGGATACTTTTATATCCACAAGTGTATGTGGTCCACACCTAATAATCTTAAGACTACCGGTGCCAGCATTAAGAAGTTTTATAAGTGCATGGCAGATCATGGTGAGATAAGCAAAGATAAGTATAAGGAACTGTGTACTCTTTTCAAAGAAGAGATGGTAGACTGGCAGGAAGAGTGCCGCAGATTTAATGACGATGATGATGATTTCTTCCTGTTTTAAAAATGGGTTACTTGATATGAAAAGCTGATAGGCGGTGTAGTTGCTGCAGAGGTCAAGGCTAAAAAGAGAAAGGAAGTGCAATATCCGCAGAATCTTTTCAAGGCACTTGGTTTTGATAAAGAACCTACGTCAGATCAGATTATGGGATTGGAATATGGTATCACCATGCTTAAGGACAGAGATCAAGAAGCACTTATGTACAGATACCAGGATGGTCTCACCTATAGGGAGATGGCTGAGAAGTTTGGTGTTTCGGACGGCAGAGGCGGACAGCTGGGGAAGGTTGCCACAGGCAGGCTAAAGAGAGAACTTATTTTTCCATGGATCAGGGACGGCTATGAGGCTACAGTCCAGAATAATAAGAAAGCAGTTGTGGCACTACAGGTAGAATATGAGTCACGTGGAAAATATGATCAGGCAAAGCTGGTATGGGATGAGATAGGAGGCATAAAGGGCATTTCAGCGGTAAATGTCAGATGTCTGAACAAGATGGGCATTACCAATGTGGGACTGCTTGTTCTTCTTGCAAGGCAGGAACGCTGGGAATGGAAGGTTTCCGGCATAGCATATAGAGGCGCAGCTGAAGTTGAGAATGCGCTGTTTAAGGCTGGATTGATTGAGACAGTTCACGAAAGGTCGTTTGTATAAGTGGATTGGGGGTAGCGCATGAAAAGACTGATAGTATATTTTTCCCTTGAGGGAAATACTGAATATATTGCAAACAAGCTGGCTGATAAGATCGGAGCAGAAAAACTTAAGCTGGTTCCTATGAAAGCTTTTGCGGACAAAGGCTTTGCCAAGTTTTTCTGGGGAGGAAAAGCTGCTGTCATGGCTGAGAAGCCGGAGCTGGAACCATATACTTTTGATGCCGATGTAGATGAGGTTATTATCGGTTTTCCTGTGTGGGCTGGAAACATCACACCTCCGATAAGAACATTTGTGTCGGATAATCATGAAGTACTGAAAGGAAAGAGGATATCAGCCTTTGCCTGCCAGAGTGGCGCAGGTGCAGAAAAGGCTTTTTCAAAACTGAAGGCTCTGCTGGAGATTGAAGATTTCTATGAGACAGGTATTTTCATAGACCCGAAAGAAAAACCTTCGGAGGAGAATGATCTGAAGCTGGAGCTTTTCAGTAAGAGGATATTGCAATAAACATCAAAATGGTAAAGCAGGGCATATGTTATAAAGATACAAAAATCGGGACATAAATTGCCAAGAATGTATTGTAAAGGAATATATTGGGATTGATGACGAAATGGAGGATGTACTTTATGGTAAAGGTTTATTGCTATTCAAAGTGTTCTACATGTAATAAAGCATTGAAATGGCTTGACGCTAACGGGATTAAGTACGAGTGTCTGGATATAAAGGAACAGCATCCGGACAAGAATACAGTAAAGGACCTTAATGAAAGAAGCGGTCTTCCTTTGAAGAGATTTTTTAATACCAGCGGAAAGCTGTACAGAGAGATGGAATTGTCCAAGAGACTTCCTGATATGAGTGACGATGAAGTGTTGGATCTGCTTGCATCGGATGGAATGCTTGTGAAGAGACCATTGCTTGTTACTGACAATGCTGTCTTTGCAGGCTTTAAGGAAGATGCATGGAGGGAAGCTCTTTTATAATATGGGGACAATAGGTGCAGTGACAGAATTAGGGGACAATAATGGCACAGAGAACAGAAGCGATTTGTGATGGGAAAACGATAGGAATTGAGTCTATTTTCACCGTGATAAATGGTAAACAGATAAATATTCCTGATAAGCTGAACTGGCTAAGAGAAAAGAGCAGGCATAATGAACTGTTCTGTCCTTGTGGTTGTGGTGCTAATCTTATTCTCGTTGCGGGTGATAAAAATTTACGGGAGCAGCATTTCAGAATAAAGGATTCTGATACGCAACTTGAATGTACAGCTGTCACAGAGGGCAAAACGTCCATTGAATCAAAGATTGTTTTGAAATGCTGGCTTGACGATAAGCTTGCAACTGGTGATGTTGATACTCGTGTGCCTATTAATGCGATAGATGATACAGACAGGAAATATGAGTTTTCATTTCTGTCGATGAAAAAGAAGATAGCAGTCAGCTATTTCCGGGATAGAGCAAATATCACTGATGAGAAGCTGGATGTTCTGGATATGAACAGTCAGGATATAAAGCTGATTTATATAACAGACATCATGAACGGAGGAGCAGAAGGTCAATTCCCGGAATGGCTGATGAAGATACAGGGTAGACAGGGCTTCTGCCTTCTCTTAGCTATTGATGGTGTTGATTATTATAAAGCAAGGCTTGAAGCAGTATTGTTCGATCAGGACATAGATGGTTTATGGCGCGAGATTCACATTTCTGAAGGAAGGCTCAGCGAGTATGAATTTAGTGAAGATAATAAACTCATATTTCGTGGTGAAGCTCTTGATTCTATGTATGACAGAGCATGGTATGAGTTTCGTAAAAAGCAGGATCAGGAGCATGACCGAAGGGGAAGACAGCAGGAAGAGGCTGAAGCAGAACGTAAAAGAAGGCAGGAAGAAGCTGAAGCAGAACGTAAAAGAAAGCAGGAAGAGCAGCAGCGTCTTAAGGAAGAGTATGAACGTAAGCAGAGAGAGTATCAGGAAGAGCAGAAACGACTGAAAGAGGCTGCCGAAGCTGAAAAGCGTAAGGCTGCTGAAGAGTTTGCCCGAAACATGGCTGCCGGATTTGAGCAGCAGGAAACACAGATAAAGGATGAAAACGGTGTTAGATGGATAAAATGTGAATTCTGTGGAAAAATCGCTCCGGTCAAAGAGTTTTCTTCGTATGGAGGAGCTAATCATATCAATCTTGGTACCTGTATAGAATGCTCAAGGAACAATCCGGCAGCTGCGGTAGAGATAAAGATTCCGCAAAGGACAAAACAAAGGTATGATTCCAATATATGTCCTGAATGCGGCAGCAGGTTGATTGAGCGTAACGGAAGGAATGGAAGATTCATGGGATGCAGTGGATATCCCAGGTGTAGATATACAAGGTCGATTAGGTAAATATTGAGAATCTGATCAGGGAGAAAGACTGTATGGCTACTATGGATTCCGGAAAAATCGAATATGGCCTAAGGATAGAAGGAGATTATTATAACCATCTGGATATAGAAGGCTTCTCCCTTATGATGAAGAATCCTTCTTATTGTTATAAGTTCTACTGGCTTGAGGCAATCGTGAACCTGATCTCAGAAAATATAACGGAAACAACTTTTGATGAGGTCATAAATGAGATGATCGCAAATGCCTGGTATTCTGTGCTGGAGTTCCATATTCATCTCAGCGGCATTGTAGTCGGCGAAGTGAAGGATGGCCTTGAGAGGGCTGTTTTGAAGCTTAGTAGTATAAGCGGACTTCCTGCAAACGCTTCAAAAGTTGAAATCAAGAATAAGATAAATGAGCATGATGCTGAACTTAAGGCAGAAAAAGAACAGCTGACAAATATGGTTCCCTACAGGGCGCTGGCAGGTTTTTTTAACAAGGTGGATGAGACTGCTGACTGGGAAAGTACGCGCAGGATGATTGCTTACATCGAACGTGTAAATAAGGTAAACCTACTTCCCTACACTCTGGGAAGTAGCAGTAAGCTTAAGAAGGAAGTGTATTTTAATTCGGCTTGGATAAAGATGATACAGGACAATACCGTATCGATACTTGGATGGATACAGTTTGAGAAAGTAAAGTGGCTGCAGAATAATAATCCGGAGGTACCTGGGCTTGTTTACAAGCTTGCTCCGATGGATGAAAAAATGAGAAAACTGAACGCAGTCAGGAAGCTGTGGGATGCTGCGCTTGATCTTATGCCTGTTTCAGATGTATTTACCGGTAAACAGATTGATATGAAACAGTATGACGTGGACCATTTTATACCGTGGTCGTTTGTAATGAATGATGAGCTGTGGAATCTTATGCCTATGGATTCGTCGCTTAACTCATCCAAGAGTAATAAGCTTCCTGAGTGGGATCCTTTTTTCATAAAGTTTGCAGATAACCAGTACAGGCTGTATCAGCTGATACATGATGCGGATCATCCGGCCATGCATAAGCGGTTTGAAGCATGCTATAAGGATAATATCCATTCTATATGGGCGAACCAGGAACTGTACAGACCGGGAAATTCCATTGAAGAATTTGAAAATATTCTGGAAAAGAATATGCGTCCGGTCTACGACTCTGCAAGAAGGCAGGGATATGAGCTTTGGAAGATATCATAAACATGATTTGGAGTGAGAAAGCTTATGCTTGATAGTAATGTTGAATACTATAATAAAAACGCAGATTCCTTCTTTGAAGGAAGTATCAATGCTGATATGTCATACACAAGGGACAAGTTTATGTCTTTCCTTCCTGATAATGCAGTTGTTCTTGATGCCGGCTGTGGAAGTGGGAGAGACAGTAAGGCATTTCTGGATACGGGTTTTGATGTTATGGCTTTTGATGCATCAGAAGAGATGTGCAAGAGAGCTTCTGAACATATCGGTAGGAAAGTCGCAAATATGAGATTTGAGAATATGTCTTTTCAAGATGAGTTCGATGGCATTTGGGCTTGTGCGTCATTACTTCATGTTCCAATGGAACAGCTACCGGATATTATGAAAAAGATGAGAATAGCTCTTAAGAAGGATGGCATTATTTACACATCCTTTAAATACGGCGATGGAACGAAGCTAAGAGGAGAGCGGAGATTCAGCGATTTTAATGAGAAGAGTGTGATTCCGCTTTTCGAGGCAGCAGGTTTTGAAATAATCCATAATGAGATCGGAACAGACAGTAGACCTGGAAGGGAAAATGAAAAGTGGATAAATGTCATTGGTAGAAGGCATGATTATTTACGGAAACGAAGTTGAATACTGATTTCGGTGCAATTAAGCAGGTGTGTATAGTTGAGCAGGCTAATTGCACTTTTGTGAGGATAGAGAATGTTAAAACCCGGATTATATGAACAAGTAATAAATAACCTGGTCAATCAGGAATTATCTACAAAGCAGGATGAGCTTAAGTACACGGAAAAGATAGACTCGGCAGAAGCTTCTGGGATACTGACGAGATATCTTTCAGAGGTCATACAGAAGAGCCTTGACTCTATCTCTGATTCTGATGAATTGGAATCAAAGGTTGCTCTTGTTAATAAGGTTGTAGAGCTGCTTTCAAATGAAACACAGCAGGAGGATATTCAAAATCTTTCTGTAGATGGTAAGGCAGAGCAGCTCTTAGCACTTCTTTCGGAAACGGATCCAATGTATAAAATTGGAAAACGTAAGGCCAGGGATATAGTGCGCCCCGAAACATCTATCGCTCAGAGTAGCTTATTTACAGGTGCCGAACACGAACCTCAGATGTATCTTGAGCTCAAGAAGGAGATGGAAACAGCAGATAGGATTGATATGCTTGTTTCTTTTATCAAGTGGAGCGGGTTAAGACTTTTGATAGAAGAACTCCGCAAGTTTACTGACAGAGGTGGAAAACTCAGGATCATCACAACATCCTATATGGGTGCGACGGACATCAAGGCAGTTGATGAACTGCGTAGACTCCAGAACACTGAAGTCCGCATTTCTTACGACACAAAACGGACCAGGCTTCATGCCAAGGCATATATTTTCTATCGTGAAACTTCTTTTACCACGGCCTATATTGGCTCTTCGAATATGTCAAACGTTGCTATGTCCAGTGGCCTTGAGTGGAATATTAAAGCAACAGCCAAGGATATGGGACCGACAATCAAGAAGATTGAGGCAACTTTTGAGAGCTATTGGAATAGTAATACATTCGAAGAGTACACAGAAGAAAGTCATGATAAGCTTCAGCATGCACTAAAAGCAGAAAGGCATAGTGCTGATGGAGATAAATACCAGTACATTGTTGATGTTAATCCCTATCCATATCAGCAGCAGATTTTGGATAGGATAAGCGCTGAAAGAGAAATACGTG
>CAMNEA010000079.1 GCA_946536145.1 uncultured Butyrivibrio sp. | reverse complement strand
TAATCAAGAAAGAAAATGAGGGAAAGTGCAAAAAACACGCTAAAATAGCGGGATTGAATAAATTTCTACGTATATATTATGCAAGAGTAACCGCGGTCTACAAATAAGTATCCACAGGTTATAAGAAGGCTGGACTATTCATCCAGCCCTTTTGTGATGCTTAAAATGGTGAAATTGAAAACACTTAAAAATAAGCCGTTTCTCTATTGACATTTGTTAGCAGGTTTTATTGCTATGTTTGACCCGGGCACGCAGAAGACTTCATTTAGGTCAATTTTCTTAATCTTTTGGAGCAATGTTTTGATAATATGTTTGCCCCCGGCATGCAGAAATCTTCATTTAGGTCAATTTTCTTAATCACTTTGCCTACAATATGTATTGAATTTCTGAGTAAATACAATAATCGTATTGGACCAGATCCTCGCATAGCGAGATGCGTGTCCTGCCAAAGGCCAACTTCTTGTATGATCTTTCCAAAAAATGTGCCACAGTACACGCCCTGAATCGTTTCTTTAAAAAACATGTATGACATAACGCTGATGTAGCGCACGCTTATTGAGGCTGTATCATATGCCAGCATATCCCAGGAAATAATTGTCAAACTGAAGCCCCTTACTATAAAGCAGCAATAAACTGCTAGCCGCATAACAGCTGCTCATGAGTCTATCGCCGTCGGTGATAAACAAACAGCATTCTTTTATGGGTGTCAAGGATGGCAGACACAGCCTATTCTACCCTCTCCAGCTTAGCCCCGGTCATTCCGGCTTTTTTCATGAGATCGCGCATAGCTTTTACGTACATATCTCCATGGAATCCCTGATACCAGTCAAAGTAGAACCTATCTCCCACCTCAGTCACCTGGAGCATGATGCCTTTCTCCTGCATCGCATGGAAAGCTGACATACGGATACGATTACCATACTCAGCTGTGCGAAGCGATCCAAGATAGCTTATCATGTAAGAAACACCCACATTAGCCCTCTGATCAACTATGATAGTAACCAGTGCACCTGCTGCAAATGCCTTTTCATAACCCAAGCAGATCCCGCGGTATACTCCGCACATCATCCTGATATTCTGCTCAGAGGTAAATCCCTGTAAGAATGCTCTGTACATCGCGTTGAGAGTATTATCATCTTTTTCCAGATCTTCAACCTTGAATTTAAATGGAGCATGAACAACCTGATGAAGGAGGGAGTTGTTATTGCCCATTACCTTTCTGACACTGACGGGTGCCATGAAGCTCATAGGAAGCCTGTTTTCCGGGTGAACGCTCTCCATAGCCCTTGCCACGAGGACAGATAGCATAGACATAGGACTTCCACCTGTTGACTTTGTATATGCCATAAACTCATCACTTGGCACACTGATACAGTAGCCGCGGCAATCTTCTCTTGTAAGGAAAAGCTCATCCCGCCTGCTCTCAACAGGGATAAAAACAGGCTCATTTGACATTGACTGCATCATTGCCCTGGGATCTATTGGCTCTGCCATCTGGTAAGCGTCAACATCCTGACCCTCCACAGCTCCGTCTTTTTCTGTGTACACGCCAATGGGTACTTCATAGGTGCACTTATCAGCCTCGCAGTAATAATGATAGAAGAAGGTCTCCAGAACAGCTTTAAAACCGGTTCCGTCGACCGGAACTGTCATTTCTTCATCTTTACTTGCCCGAATGTATTATCCGGTTCATCTTCGCCATGGAAGACAGCGTCGGAATGTGCATGGGACATACTTCCATGCAGGAAAGAGCCTTTGAGCAGCTGTTTGCGAAATGCTCAGCGTAAGATCTGCGGATATCCCCGGCCTTTTCCCTGTTCCTGGCTTTTACCAGATAGCAGTCATTGGCATAAGCAGCGCCATAAAAAGATTTCCCATCTGTATAGTTGGGGCAGACTTCCAGGCACAGGCCACACTTTAAGCAGTTCGCCACAGCGTACTGGTGCTCGTGGTCTTCTTTTTCTTTGGGATTGTACTCACCGATATACACGTTGGTACTCTTTAGTGTTTCGTGGATCACGCTTCTGTCCACTATCAGGTCGTGAACCACAGGAAACTTCCTTAAGGGGCGAAGTACCACTTCATCCCCTTTGAGATTTTTGAGGAAGGTCTCGCAGGCAAGTGCAGGAGTCTCATTTATTACCATGGCACAAGCACCGCACATACCCTGCAGGCAGGAATACTCCCATCCAATGCGATCTGTTTTTTCCCCAAGATCATTAATGATGTCATCACCGAAATTGAGCCTGTCCAGAATTCCGGCAACGGATATTTCCGTGGTCCCGTCGTAGTTAAAAGACTCCCAATAGGGTTCGGAATCAGGTACTTTCTGTCGCAAAATTCTAATCTTCATAGACGTTCTCCCTGTCAAAGGTTACCTGCATGTCTCCGTCATTATAAGAAATGATTGTAGCAGCCCTATACTCATCAAGTGTTGCAGGATAGTCGCTTCGATAGTGGGCGCCACGACTTTCCTTTCGCGCATCGGCACATGTAAGAGCTGCAAGGGCCAGCGTAAGTATCCCATTCAGGCTGTAATTGATGTATGCGGAAACACTGGCATCATAATGTATACGCTCAGCAACTGACAGATAGTAGCGCACGTCCTCAACGCCCTTAGAAAGAGACTCCGCGGTACGGACAATGCTCATATGCTCCCGCATGGTATCAGAAAGCATGTCGCGGATGTGCATAGCAGCAAACGGGCTTTTTGCACCAAGCATCTTTTTAAGGCTTTCCTGCTCCGCCAGAATATAGTTATCAAAATCCGCATGTTCACAAAGGTCTTTTCCGTAAATATTCTCTGCCGCAACCTTTCCGCTGTGCATGGCCGACAGCAGCGAATTGCCCCCAAGTCTGTTTGCGCCATGATAGATTGACGCGCATTCACCCACAGCATACAGCCCTGTGATGTTCGTCTCATGATCATTGTGCACAGCCAGTCCGCCCATGAAATAATGAACAGATGGCGCCACAGGAATCGGTTCTTTTGAAATATCGATCCCCCTGTACTTGGCACAGATGTCACGGACCTCGGGAAGCCTGGAATCGATCGCTTTCCTGTCCATAAATGAAATATCAAGGAACACATCCCGGCCGGTCGCGACGATCTCCCTGGAGATGAGGTCGCGGGTCATGAGATTTCCCCCGGGCCCGTACTTATCCTCCATAAAAAAGACCTTTTGGCCGCCGTCCATATAAAAGAGCCTTCCTCCCTCGCCGCGGACAGCTTCTGAAATCAGCATTCTCTTTTGGGGCGTCTGTAGCGTCGTCGGATGGAACTGGATAAATTCGAGATTCTTCAAGGCTGCGCCCTGCATGAAAAGACGTCCCACTGCATATCCGTCACATCGGCTTGACCCGGTGGTCTTGCCAAAGAGACTGTTCTGCCCGCCGGTCGCCATTACAAGTGCGTCTGCATATACAGGCACCAGCTCTCTTGCATCTTCATTATAAAAAAGTGCGCCGCAGCAACGTCCGTCACTTATCAGTGCCGAGTAAAAGTGATGCCTCATGATCCTGGTGATAAACCCTGCGGCTTCGAACCTGCGGACCTCCATAACCAGGGCCGAAACGATGTGCTTACCTGTAGAAGAACCGCAGTAATGGGTCCTCTTAAAAGTCTGCCCGCCAAAGGCCCTGAGCAGCACTCTGTCATGCTCATCCACAGAGAACACCGTTCCGATCCGCTCCAGATAATGAATGATCTCTTTTGCATCCGAGCAAAGCCCTTTGACAGCATTGCTGCCTGCCAGGTAAGCGCCTCCCTTAAGGGTATCCTCAATATGGCATTGCACGCTGTCACCCTCCTCATGACTTTCGGTAACTGCATTTATCCCGCCTGCAGCCATTACAGACTGGGACTGTTCCGAAGGACCAGGGGCAATCAGCTTAACCTTCATGCCCAATTCTGCGCAGCGGATGGCGCACATCATTCCCGATATACCGTTTCCAATTATCAATACTTTCTTCATGTACCAACCTCAAATATGTAAAAACATTGACAGCTGCCCTCTTACAACAGCAAAGGAAGTTACCATAAGCAGAGCCGTCATCACGCACCAGACTATCCTGTCAGTAAGTCTGACTCTCTTTTCATCAACAAGCAGTCCCAGGGTGATACATGCTTTGGAGAAAGAGACGGACGTGTGCACCGTGATAATCACATAAAAAAGAAGCTGCAGTAATAGCAGAATTGCAAAGCCGATCCAGATTCCACTTTCCACGCAGCTTTTCAGAGCTTCAAAGGTCTTCAGATGAACGATAAGCAGCGGAAAGATCAGAGCAGCCGAAATGCGCTGGATTATTGTCTTCCTATTCTTTTGAGGATAGAGGTCCAGCCTTGTACCATCACCCAGCAGAAAGACAGAGCTCATGCCACAGATCGCATGGCCGCACACCAGCACCATGAGCGGCACTGAAGTCGCAAGCTTTTGCGCGGGATTGTAATAGAAGGTGAAATATGAAAAGCAGTTGTATACCATATGCACCACCACTGCGATGGAAGACAATAACCCCAGAACTGCATTAGTTTTTTTTAGTATCATTATTTGACCTCCATAAGAAATATTATACCATCGAAAAGAATCAAATAATGTAATCACCAATTTATTAAAATACTATAAATCCCTGATTTATGCTTTTTTCAAATGATATAATCACAATAACATGATGCTGGAAAAGCGCCATTAAATATGCAGCTTTCCGCATCATCATATAATCCGGAGGAAAATTAAAAATGATATCACGTAAATGCAAATCCGTTAGACTGATATGTGTCGTACTTACTGCCGCTCTTTTCCTTGGTGGATGCAGCTCATCCCCGGCAGCAAACAAACCTGCAGGTGAAGATTCCGCCTCAAACCCTCAGAGCAGCGTCCTACGAATCGCCCTGAATTCCGACATCGTCAGCATGGATGTCCAGAAGACTTCAAACGACTATCTTGTTCCGATGAACGTATTTGACACCCTCTTTGAAGTTGTCAAACACGACGACGGGAGCACGAGCATAGAAAAGAGTCTTGTAAGCGACTACGAAGTATCTGAAGACGGTCTCACCTACAGCTTCACTCTCCGTGAAGGAGTTGTCTTTTCAGATGGAACTCCTCTGACTTCAGAGGACGTAAAATTCACCTTTGAGCGTATGCTGACCCTCCCTGACAGTCAGCAGACCGACTACGCGGTAGCGATCGAGGGTGCAAACGAGCTTATGGAGGGAGCTGCTGAAGAACTGACCGGCATAAAAGTTTTGGACGATACCCATTTTACAATTACACTTTCCGAGCCTTTTGCAGTATTTCTTGCACAGCTTGCTGCCCCGTCAACCAGCATTCTTTCCAAGTCGATCGTATCAGATGCCGGTGATGATTTTGGAATTGTTCCGGAAAAGACACTTGGCACAGGCCCCTACGTCGTAACAAGCTGGGAGCGCGGGTCAGGCCTTTCCTTCTCCTATAACCCAAAGTACTGGGGCGATGAGCCTTCAGTAAAAGAAGTATCCGCCAAGATCATGGATGCTTCCTCGATGGATATGGCATTTCAAAAGGGTGACCTCGATATCATTGACTGCCTGATGCTGGACAGCGCGGTAGTGGATTCCGTGTATAAAACCAGGTTTAAGGACAACATAGTCTCTGTTGACCGCCTCGGCATCAACTATCTGATGCTCAACGAAAATGTCAAACCTCTTGATGACCCGACTGTTCGAAAAGCAATTCAGATGGCAATCGACCGCCAGGCCATACTGGATGCGATTTATAGTGGAGACGGCAAGCTAGAGGACGGTGTCTACCCATCCGGATGCCTTGGTTATAGCCAGGACAATCAGGGCTGGCTTAAGTACGACCCGGATGGTGCCAGAAAGCTTCTAAGCAGTGTCGGTTACTCCGAAGGTTTTGAAATGGAGCTGGCCCTGGATTCCAATGCCGCAGTAGCCAACCAGAACGTGCTTCAGATAATCTCACAGAATCTTGGTGATGTAGGAATAAACGCAGTCATCAAAAACTACGATCATGCCAGCTGGCTGGATCTTAGAAACAGCGGTGAAATGGAGTCATTTCTGGCTTTATGGATCCTGGACTACAACGATCCCGACAACGTTATCTATACTTTCTTTGGAAGCAAAGACAACACCGTAATAAGATCAAACAATTACAGCGACGAAGCTACAATTGCACGCATCGCCGCCGCAAGAGGAATCGTCGACCCCGGGGAGCGAATGAAGGAATACTCTTCTCTTGAGAAAAAGCTTGTCATGGACGACGCCGTATGGGTTCCGATGTTTTCATTAAAACATCTATTTGTAAAGAGTGACAGAGTTGCAGATTTCGTTCCGCAATGGGCGGGATGGAGCGACATATATTTCAAGAAAGTGACACTTAAGTAAATGACAGCTCTTTTTAAACGCTGCCTGGGCATGGTACTGGTTCTTTTAGGTGTGATGGTTCTGATCTTCATTGCCCTTCGGATCATTCCGGGAGACCCTGCAGCAGTACTTCTAAATGAACATGTTAATGAGGCTACAATAGCCAGGCTTACAGCGACCATGAATCTTGACAGACCGCTTCCTGAGCAGTTCCTTTCCTATTTGGGTGGAGCACTGAAGGGAGATCTCGGGCAGAGCTATTATATGAGGCAGTCTGTGCTGTCTCTCATTCTTACAGCTTTTCCCTACACCCTCAAGCTGACTATTCTGGCTGCTGCTTTCGCATGGCTTATAGGGATTGCCACAGGAGTGATCTCTGCAATGCATCATGACCATCTGCCGGACTATCTTTTCAGAGGTCTGTCAATGTTCGGCGTCTCGGTTCCCGTGTTTATGGTGGCGCTGCTTCTTCAGTACATTTTCTATTTCAGGCTCTCTCTTTTGCCTCTTGTGTATGATGGAAGTGCTCTTTCGATGATACTGCCCGCTATAGCCCTCGGCTGGAACAGTGCCGGGAGCGTGGCAAGACTCACGAGATCAAGCCTTATGGAACAGCTTGACCAGCCCTATCTTGATACGGCAAGGGCGAAGGGTCTTTTAAGCAGTCAGGCAGTGCTGATCCATGGACTGAGAAACGCCATGCTTCCTATTATCACGATGATGGCACTGCAGCTCTCCGGTATGCTCTCGGGCGCTGTTATAACTGAGAGCGTCTTTGGCATATCAGGTCTTGGGAGGCTCGCACTTTTAGCAGTTCAGACCAGGGATATGCCTCTTTTACAGGGGACAGTCCTCTTTACCGCTTTTGTAATTACACTTGGAAATATAATCGCCGATCTTATCAGTTTTTGTCTGGATCCGAGGGTTAGAACAAAGAAATGATAAAAGCATTTTTTCAAAACAAAGTAGCTGTAATTTCCGGCGCAGTAATTGCGATCATCTTCTTTGTCGCATTTATCGCGCCTTTCGCGATGTCTGCCGATCCCATGCGGCAGGATCTAACGCTCAGATTATGTCCTCCGGGAGGCGTTCATATTCTGGGATGTGACGAACTTGGCAGAGACGTTCTAGCAAGACTTCTTGCGGGAACAAGGAACTCTCTTCTTATCGCCACTCTGCCCACGGCACTTGCTGTAGTCATCGGTGCTGTCCTTGGAATCCTCGGCGGCTTTTACGGGAAGACCATAGATCTTTTTATCACATGGTTTACCGATGTGACTCTCTCATTTCCCGGAATGCTTCTGGCCATGGTCATTATGTACACCTTTGGCGGATCCTTTCTCTCAGTACTTATAGCAATCGTTTTTATGGAGTTCGGAAGTATAGCAAGGATTGTCCGGTCTGTGACTGTGTCCATCAAAGAAAACGAATACATACAGGCTGCGGAAGCTATGGGAGTAAGTAAATTTTTTATAATAGTAAAGCACATACTTCCAAATCTTGCACCGACGCTGATAGTTCTTTTCACACTAAATATGCCAAACTCAATTCTGTCGGAGAGTTCCCTCAGCTTTCTGGGAATCGGCATCCAGCCTCCTGATGTGTCCCTTGGACTTATGGTGAACCAGTCAAAGACTCTGCTGTTTCAGATGCCATGGCTGGCTCTTTCACCATCCGTCATGATAATGGTACTGGTTATGGCATTCAATTATCTTGGAGATGCTCTTCGGGATATTCTTGATCCGAAGACAAAATACTGACTATGAACGAAGACATTCTGCTTGAACTTAACAATCTGACTGTTTCTCTGCGTCAGGATAAAGAAATGATCCCTGTCGTAAGCGGAATCAATATGTCCATTTCCCGAAGGAAAATTGTCGGCCTTGTGGGCGAATCCGGCTGTGGCAAGAGTATGACTGCCAAGTCGATCAACCATATACTGCCCTCTATTGCCCGCGTGACAGACGGCCGGATCCTGTGGCATGAAGATAACGGAAGTGTCACTGATCTTGCTGCCCTTAGTGAGAAGGACATCCGAAGGCGTTGCGGGACAGACATTGCCATGGTATTTCAGGAGCCCATGTCATCCTTAAATCCAATGATGTGCATCGGCAATCAGATTAAGGAAGTCCTGATGATACACAAGCTGGAAAGAGATCCCGTAAAGGCAAGGCAGAAAGTAATTCAGATGCTTGCCGATGTCGGGATCCCGGAGCCGGAACTTCGTTACCGCTCATTCCCTCATGAACTCTCAGGCGGAATGCGTCAGAGGATAATGATAGCGATGGCAATGATAGGCTCGCCAAAGCTTCTGATCGCAGATGAGCCGACTACAGCCCTTGATGTGTCTATTGAATCACAGATTCTAAGGCTTATACGCAAGATGTGCGATACCTATTCGATGAGCGCTCTTATCATTACCCACAACATGGGAGTGGTCTCAGCTCTGTGTGACTATGTCTACGTCATGTACCTTGGAACCATTATGGAGCAGGCTCCTGTAGGAGAGCTTTTCAAAAACCCGCTGCATCCCTACACTAAAGGACTGCTGTCTTCAATACCAAAGATTGAAGGAAATCCCGAGTTTCTAAGTACCATTCCGGGAACCATTCCAATGAAGAGAACTACATTTAAAGGCTGCGAGTTTTGCCTTCGCTGCTCTGATGATATAAAGAAATGCTTCTTTGAAAAGGCTGGGTTAAAGAAAGTCAATGCTGATCACTACGTAAGATGCCACGTGGTATAGAGAAAAGAGGTTTGTGATCAATGGATAAGAAGATTTTATTATCCGCATCTCATCTAAAAAAAAGATATCGTGTAAATCGCAGAAGCAGTGTATTTGCCGTAAATGATGTCAGTCTCGACATCTATAACGGAGAGACTCTGGCTCTGGTTGGCGAATCCGGCTGCGGTAAAAGTACTCTTGCAAGACTACTTACGGGTATGGTGAAAGCTGATGAAGGAAGTGTTTTATTTGAGGGGCAGAATATTGCCGTATTATCCGATAGAGAGCTTCGCCCATACCGCAAAAAGATGCAGATGGTCTTTCAGGATCCGGCATCCTCTCTCGACCCAAGGATGAAGGTCCGCGACATCATTGCCGAGCCGCTCCTTACCTGGCACGTCTATGACACGCCTAAGGAGACAACTGACAGAGTCATCGAACTATTGGACATGGTAGATCTCGGTGAAGAATGCCTCTCTCGATATCCTCACCAGTTTTCCGGCGGACAGCGCCAGAGAATTGGAATCGCCAGGGCGATTGCCTTAAATCCAAGCCTGCTCATCTGTGATGAAGCTGTATCAGCACTGGACGTATGCGTACAGGCCCAGATCCTGAACCTGTTAAAGCGCCTCAAGCAGCAAATGGGACTCACCTGCCTCTTTATCAGCCACGATCTGTCAGTAGTAAGCTTCATCGCAGACAGAATCTGTGTCATGAAGGATGGCAGCATCTGCGAGATTGCTCCCGCAGTGCAGTTGTATTCCAGTCCCGCTCATGAATACACCAGATTCCTGCTTTCATCGGTTCCAAAGCTGATCGTTTAGGACAAGTTTTATCAGTCGCTCCACACCTTTTCCCATATGAGCCTGATTTTGTCTTTCTCCTTATATGAGAATGCGTCCCTTTCAAATGAAATCTCTTCGCTTTCAAATGAGATAACCAGATTACGTAAGCTTCTTAAAGATAAGGGAATCGACGCAGATAATTAACTCTCGAGTTGGTATCAGATCAATCAATATTTGTCTCTTAGTATAATGAGCAGGGCCAATGACCCTGCTCATTTCAGGCTGTAGACAAAGTAGTTAGTGTTTGGTCAACAACTCCTTTTTCGGAGTTGTGACCGGGTTAAGATTTACAT
>CAMNEA010000078.1 GCA_946536145.1 uncultured Butyrivibrio sp. | reverse complement strand
GAGTCAAACTGTAACGTCCCCATTGACTCAAACTGTAACGTCCCCATTGACTCATAACTCAAAAAAGACGGTCTCTCCGTCCCCCGCAAGGGAATCAAAGAGAACCGTCTCCTTTAAATCACATTATGCCTCTGCTGAAGCATCCATTTCTTTCTTCTTGTTGAGATATGTCTTAACTGCTCTGTACTCAAGGAATGCGATCAGTGCGATAAGAAGCGCATCTACTGTGTAGAGTATCTTAACCCATCCGGGAAGTCCTGCATTTACAGCCTTGTCATAAGCGCGGCTGTTTACTACAGTGTAGAGAATGTTCTTGGATGCCTGTCTCATAGCTATAACTGATGTTGCAGAAGTCTGGTCAGTTACTGTTGACTGAGGTGTCTCGTAGGTTGCGAGCATGAGGTCACAGCCGTTTCTGATCATTCTGTCTGAATCCTGGTATCCATAGCCACCGAAGTAGTCTGTCTCAGCAAGTCCTCTGAAGCCCCACTCGCCGCGAAGAACTGTATTAAGGAGCTCTGAGCATGCCTCAGCGGGAACTGTTCCTATGTTGTTGAAGGCAACCATTGTTGCTGCAGGGTTAGCCTTCTTGAAAGCAAGCTCGAAGGACTTAAGGTATACTTCACGAAGTGACTGCTCATTGAGCCATGTGCACAGGAATCCTGTTCTGTTGGTCTCCTGATCGTTGGTTGCAAAGTGCTTAACGTATGAGTATACACCGTGTGCTCTTGCACCGTCTACAGCCTTGGCACACATCCAGCCTGCAAGCACGCCGTCCTCTGAATAGTACTCGAAGTTACGTCCTGCGAATGCGCTTCTGTGTGTGTTGGTTGCAGGTGCATACCATCCTGATACATCCATCTCGTCTGCCATCTTGCCGATTGAATCGCCGAAGGCGTAAGCAAGATCCTTGTTCCATGTGCAGGCGATCATTACAGCTGCGGGGAAACCGATTGAACCCTGACCTGTGAAGTTGTTGTTGATAGAAGCAGGGCCGTCGCAGTCATAGGTCATAACCTTGCCAATCGAATCAACTGCTGATGTCTCATATCCGCCAAGTGCGATAAGAGTGTTCATCTCTGAAACAGTCATCTCATCAAGGAGTGAATCCCACTTTGCATCGTCGTAGTCTACGCCGCGAAGGTCAGCGAGCTTAACTCCGTTCTTGGCTCCTGTTGTAGGCATTACATCTGAATCATTGTTGTATGCTGTAGGATCATAGTTGGTCTCGTTGAAATATGTTGCCTTGTATGCATCTGACATTTCGAAGGATGCAGGTGCTGCTGTTGCTGCGTCGTAGTTTGCAAAGCCGTCTGCTCTTGACAGATAGATAACAGAATCTCCCTCTGCAAATCCGAACTGGTTTGTTGCTGCAACGAAGTCTGACTCACGCTTGTTGGACTCGTCGTAAACAATCTTTGAAGCTACGTTTACAGTATCTGTTGCGATCTTGTTGTGTGCATCTGAGTTGATAGATATCTCGTAGTCTCCTGCATCGAGTACGTAGCAGCCCTCTTCGTAGGTGTCGTAGGATGCCATGTCTTCTACTGCAAAAGAGATGTTTACTGTCTCAGAAGCGCCGGGCTCAAGAAGACCTGTCTTTTCAAACTCAATAAGGTTTGCTGCTGACTTTTCGATTCCGCCGTTTGTGTAAGGAGGATTGTAGTAAACTTCTACGACGTCCTTACCTGCAACGCTTCCTGTGTTTGTTACTGTTACATCAAATGAAACTGTCTTTCCATCGTTTGATACAGGTCCCATCTCCTGGGAGAAGGTTGTGTATGAGAGGCCGTAGCCGAAGGGATAAACCACCTCTTTGTCATAGTCAAAATCCATGTTGCCTGCCTGTGCCTCAGCATATGCAGTCTCATAGAATCTGTAGCCAACGTAGATACCCTCTACATAGTTTACAAATGTAGGATAGCTCATGCCACCCTCTGCAAACATGTTCTCGAAACCAAACTCAGACATGTTTGTGTAATCAAAATCACCAAAGTTATTGAATGTAGGTGTTGCTGTAAGATCAGCTACAAATGTATCAGCAGTCTTACCTGAAGGATTCACTTCTCCTGCGAGGATCTCGCCAAGTCCGTCAAAACCTGTCTGGCCTGTACCCGGGCAGTAGATAACTGACTTGATCTGTGAGTAGTCGTTTACAAATCCAAGCTCCATTGCGTTGGCTGAGTTTACGATCACGATTACCTTGTCATAGTCAGCTGTTACCTTGTCAAGAAGTGCCTGCTCCCTGTTTGAGAGCTCAAGATATGACTTGTTTGCGTCAAGGTCGTCAGCCTGCTCTGAGTAGCGCGTTCCTGTGCCGCCAAAGAAGCTGTTTGGATCAAATACATAGTTGTCAACGCCGTCATAGTGCATAGGAAGATCGGCACCCTCACCGCCTGAACGGGCGATAAAGAAGATTGCTGTGTCAGAATAGTCTTTTGCCTTGGTAAATAGATCTCCATACTCGTCAACCTTGGGCTCAGGTATTGTCCAGTCCTGTCCCATCATTCCGACTGAAGGTCTTGAATCTCTCCATCCCTTGTAGAAATCAACAAGTTCCTGGTTGTACTCAATTCCGGCATCTGTAAGTCCCTGGAGGAAATCTACTGTAGGATATGCTGCAGAAAGAGCTCCTGAACCTGTTCCGCCGTAGATGGGGTTGGTTGATGACCATCCGAATACATTAACTTTTGTTCCTGCTGCGAGAGGAAGAGCAGCTGCGTCATTCTTTAAAAGAACTATACCCTCTTCTGCGATCTCAGTGCAGAGCTCTTTAGCCTGCTCAACAGACTCATCGGAGATCTTGCCTCCGCCCATTGCCATGTTTACCATTGAGTAAACAGGTCCCATGAGAATGTTGGTAACAACGATTACCAGTGTAAGCAGAAATACAAGCCATGCCTGCTTTCTCACAAAGCCCTTTAAGGGTTTTTTGATTGCAATTGCTGCAATTGTACAGATGATAGCTGCGACGAGAACAACGCCGATAATCACAAGCTGCGGGATCATTGTCTGAAGTACCGCTATCACGTCCGCGATGTTGATAGATAACATTTCTTTTTCTCCTTCCCATTTAAAAAAGATCTTTTTATCAAAAAGGGTGGTCAGCCCTCCTCAATCGGTTACTGGTTTAAGTTATCAGTCCTTCTTAGGAGTCTCCGGGAAAATGATCTTGTTGACAAAGAAGAACACGATCATTGACACGCCTCCGTTCAGTACTGTGGTTCCAATATTGTAAAGCCATGCCGGCACGAACATTCCCGCAACGGCAACCCATATGCAGTTGATGGAGTTTACGATGCAGGTGATGACGATGAACGCCAGGATGTACCATGCTATCTGCTTGCCGGGCTTATCGTGGTTTCTGAATACAAAGAACTTCTGAATCGGGAAGTTGATGCATTCTCCGATAACCATCGCCACCATGTATGCCGTAAAGTACGCCAGGCCTCCGTGCGCCTGATCATACCCAAGGATGTTCCACTCAAAGGTCTCACCGAATAATGTGAGCGGGATCCCCGGCCAGCCAAAGCTCCTATCTCCCATAAAGGCAAATGCAGCGGGCAGGAATGTGAGCAGCAGATATTTAAAGACTGTGATGAGATTGCTCACTACCACAAAGAGTCCGCCCTCTCTCACCCACTTTGCAACTGCGGGGTGCTTTTCTTCAAAACTTTTCCAAAAATTCATTTTCTAAAATCCTCCGGATCATATATCTCCAAGGCGTCCAACCGCCTGATTACTTTTTGAGTTTAGCCTCATACTCCTTGTTCTTCCTCGCGTTCCTGAAGTATCCTCCGATCACCTTGGAAAGCCCTCCAAAGAAGTGCCCGTTCACGATCCTTACTATTCCGTCCACCATCTCCATGCTTACTGCTCCTGCCGTCATCTTCGCCATCGCCCTGAAGGGCATGTTGTAGATGAAAAGAATGTTAAGATCGGGCTTGCCCTTGTCATCAGCTTTTTTCTTCATTGCTGTAAGGCGTTTGTATGCAAATCTTGCAAGGCCGCTCTTTGCGTAGTACATCTGGCAGATCGCATCGTTTGCCGAGAGGTTTCCGCTCCACTTACCATCGGGGATCGCGCGTCCAAGAAGCTTTTCATACTCGGCATCCGGAACATTTGTGATCTTTCCTGAGTAATATGAAGGAAGCTCCTCTTTTACATAAGGGTAGTTATCAGTGGTCTCAGTTTTGATGACCTCTACGCATCCCCTTATGTCCTGGCTGCTGGCACCAAGCATGATGGTGTATTTTCCGTCCTCAACTTCCCACTTATTCGTTTTTACGTTGAAGTAGCGGAAGGTCTTGTCATCAAAGGGAATTGTAACCGTCTTTTTCTCACCGGGCTTAAGGGTAACTTTTGAAAATCCCTTGAGCTCTTTCTTTGGTCTGAACACCCTGCTTTCCGGCAGTGATACATACATCTGGGTAATCTCTGTTCCCTCTGTATCTCCGGTATTTGTTATGGCAAAAGAGATTCCGTTTTCATCAGCGCTTATGTCGCTGTAGAGGAACGTTGTATATGAAAGTCCGAATCCAAATGGATACAGAACCGGAACATCTGCGGTGTCATAATATCTGTAGCCTACATATGGTCCCTCCCTGTATTCGGAAGTCCTCTCACGGCTAGGGTAGTATCTGTAAACCGGTGTATCCTCAAGCCTTCTTGGAATTGTCTCGGAGAGCTTACCGGAAGGATTTACTTCTCCGGTGAGGATATCCAGTACAGCCCCCGCTCCCGCCTGGCCGTTTAAATAGCAGTGCAAAAGAGCTTTAAAGTGGTGGTGCCAGGGCATCTCGATAGCTGAGCCTGCGCTTATCACTCCGACGATATTTGCATTTACCTTGGCCAGTTCCTGGAGAAGATTTATCTGGTTCTGAGGAATCCTCATGTGGGTTCTGTCCATTCCCTCTGACTCAGAGTCCTCATTTAGCCCAAAGAAGAAAAGTACGATATCTGCCCTTTGCGCAAGGTCAAGTGCCTCTTTCTTTGTTGCCTCATCCTCTTCGCCTGTCCTTGAGTATCCTCTGCTCTTTCCCACAACCTGGAGGTCATAGGCAGATATCATTTCGGATACTGTTTCAACCTTTGTGGGATTGACCATCGATGAGCCTGCTCCCTGATATCTTGGAACAAAAGCAAAATCACCGATCACTGCCACCTTGCTGCCCTTCTTAAGAGGAAGGATCTTCTCCTCATTCTTGAGAAGTACCGCGCTCTCTGCAGCAGCGGCTCTTGCCACCAGATGGTGAGCATCTTTGTCAAACTCCTCTTTCCTGTTGCGGGAATTTACATAAAGAGTCATCACTGCATCAAGCAGCTCGTCGCACCTTGCATCCACATCTGCCATGGATATCTTGCCTGAATTAACTGCTTGTATAAGTTCCCTTGCGGAGTCAAGTCCCGGATTTGGCATCTCGAGGTTTGAACCTGCCGCAACACCGAGGGCGTGATCGTTACTTGCGCCCCAGTCTGTAATTACGATTCCGTCAAATCCCCATTCATCTCTCAGAATGTCTTTTAACAGATGTCTGTTCTCATTGGCATAGGTTCCGTTCACTTCGTTGTAGGCAGACATGATTGTCTTGGCGCCGCCCTCTTTTACAGCTATCTCGAAACCTGTAAGGTATACCTCCCGCAGCGTCCTCTCATCTATTACTGAGTTCATCGCCATGCGGCGAAGCTCCTGGGAGTTGACAGCAAAATGCTTGGGGCAGGCATATACTCCCCTGGACTGGATGCCTCTCACATAAGAAGCTGCCATCTTACCTGCAAGATAAGGATCTTCCGAGAAGTATTCAAAGTTTCTTCCGCACAACGGGCTCCTCTTTATATTAAGTCCCGGTCCCAGAAGAACATTTACACCCTGCGCCATGGCTTCTTCCCCGAGGGTCTTGCCAAGTTTTTCTCCAAGATTCTCATCCCAGCTGTTTGCTATGGTCGCTGCAGTGGGGAAACAGGTTGCCGGCAGCGATGCGTTCAGTCCCAGGTGGTCTCCTGCGCCGGCCTGTTTTCTGATACCGTGAGGGCCGTCAGAGCAGAAGATTGAAGGTATTCCAAGCCTTTCAAAATCCCTTGTCTGCCACTCTCCCTTGCCGCTCAAAAAAGCAGCCTTTTCTTCGATTGTCATCTTTGATAGAATATCCTGATATTTCACTTTGTTTTCCTCTTTTGAAATTATGATCTTATGCTGAACAATCAAAAATGATGTTACGGATCGTTTTTCGTCTTTCACCGCTTTCAAGCAATCTTGAAGCGGGTTCGGACTTTCGACCCTTACATCATGTTATCACGCAAAAAAAATCGTGCCGTTTTTGTCACAAACGGTACGATTTTTGTCATGAACTGCGTGTAAGATTTTGTGATGCTTTTATGAGGGACTACATGGCACACTTAATCCATCTCTGAATGACGACGCTCCTTCTCCTCATACATGTTGTCATCCATATGCCTTAGGAATTCATCTATGGAATCCTTATCCCTGTTGTATATGCTGTAGCCTATTGAAAACGAAAGCTTATATTGTCTGTGCTCTGTCTCGTTGAACATATCAACTTCATCGCGAACCGACTGCACAATTCTCTGCAGCTCTTTTTCCGTAGTTCCTTTAATAAGGAGGATGAACTCATCCCCGGCAAATCTGATTGCGATCGCCTTATCCGGCTTTGCAAAGGTAATGACCCTTGCCACATCTATGAGCGCCTCATCACCTGCCGAATGCCCGAAAGTATCATTTATACTTTTAAAGTGATCAACATCGATCATGATACCTCCAAGGTTCGCTCCCCTGGGAAGACTTTCAAGCTGGTAATCCATATATGCCCTGTTGTAGAGGCTTGTGAGGGTATCAAGGTAAGAAAACTCATTCTGAAGCGACATATATATCGCGGTCAGCCCAACTGCCATCGATACCCAGATAAGTGACACTCCGTAAAATAAAGCCTGAAGAATACAGCCAAGAAGTATCGGTCCCACCATAAGATAGAGAGGAAAAAACCTCACCTTGCCAAATTTCTTTTCATACAGTTTCAGTATGATGACGCTGAAAATGACATAGCCAAAGTCCACGGCATAGTACATATAGCTAAGTGGAAGTCTGTGATAGGTATTAGTTTCATCGAAGTAGTAAATGATCGGCACAAAGTTATTGACTAGTGCGATAACTACGAGGATTATTGCCGGAATAAATGCATAGGTATATATCCTCTTCACTCTCTTTTGGGAATGATAAAGCTTGATGTCCTCATACAGGCACCAGGATGATATAAAGATCGGATTTACGCCAAAGCAGTAGGTATTGCCAACATACTGAATGACCTTCATCAGTATTCCATCCCTGCCGTCAGCGTACCACACCAGAAAGTCAACTGCGCATCCGATCATGGTGAGTATGCTTATCGCTGTAAATAACTTGAATTCCAAACGATTATTATTGGCGCGCCTGATGTGGCTACTGAAAAGAAGCGCCACCAGAAGGACCATTCCTACATAATCAGAGGTTGCGATCGGAACCAGATTCATGCCACTCCTCCCTGAGGTATAAGTATTTTTAATTCAAACCAGTTTTTGTTCAGATTATAGGTAAGCGTTCCGTGATATTTCTCAACAGTGTATCTGATGCTCTTGATACCAAAACCGTGGTTTGACTTGTCGGCCTTGGTAGTGACCGGATAACCGTTTTTTATTTTTATGCTGCTCTCACAGTAGTTGTTGACCTGTATGAGCACGAAATTCTTTTTCTGAGTCACGGAGATATGTATAAGTCTCTTTTCCAGATCCTCTATCAGAGAGACACTCTCAATGGCATTGTCGAGCGCATTTCCAAAAATGGTGCAGATATCCGCCACATGCATAAAGTCAAGCACATTGCCATCAGCAACACATGTCACTTTGATATTATTGTTCTTGCAGGTCATCATCTTGCCTTCTATGAGAGTATCGAGCACCGTGTTGCCGGTCTGAAGCTCCGGCCTGTAGTACTCAAGCTCCTGCTCCATGGAATCTATCCACTTCTGCCTCTCCTCGCTGCTCATATCTGCGCGCAGACCTGCAATCTGATGTTTAAGGTCATGGTATTTCATATTGATCATGTCAAAGGTCGTCTGATAGCTGCGATACTTGTCGTACTGAGCCTTCAGCATCTGATGGATATTGCCAAGCTCTTTTTCTGCAAGAAGCTCGCATATCCTGCTCTGGTACACATAGAGGATCATAATCCCTGCTATATCCACAAGGGTTCTGACATAGAATACATCTGATGTTACCCATGCTGAAAATGGAGTGTTGGAAAGAATAAAGCTCAGGTTGCTGAACGCAAATATCGCCGCAGCAATGAATACAGAAGCAAGAAAATCCTGCAGGTTGATCTCAAGCTGAAATATCCCCCTCGTAATACTCTTTTCCATATATCCTGCCCAGGCGAAAACGAGAGCATACACGGCTATAAATATTACTATCTGTAATACCGGTGAGGGATTGACTGTCGCCGCAAAGCTTGCAAGCTGCCACTCCAAAGATGCCGCCAGTTCAGCCAGAAGAAATGCTCTGGCACAGTAATACCCTATGAGAGTCCTGGTATCGTCCACTACCAGATACATGAACAGATACATCAAAAGAACTGCAACCAGCATACAGGGAATCCAGAAGTAGATTGGAAGTCCTTTGGTCGTAACAAGAAAAACACTCTGTATGATCAGTGCAATAACAGATGTCACAGCAAATCTCTTTATACCAATCCTGCGCTTTAATGTAAGACAGTATAGGATGCAGGCCATCCACTCCGCTATTGCTGTATATAGTCTTGGAATATCCTGATAAACATTATCCATCGTCACAATCCTGCCATATAATTGGTGAGAGCGTCCATAAAATCATTCTTCCTCGCTCTGGCTATGACCAGTCTTTTCCCGGCGATAAGGCACTCGCCGTTTTCAACTCCGTCCACATACTTGAGATTGACCAGATACCCCTTGTTGCTTCGAAAAAAGTTGTAGGGAGAAAGCTCCTGCTCATAGTCTGAGAGCTTGGCTCTTACTGTAAAATCTCCACCGCTTGTATGGAAATTTAAGTTGTGCCCCTCACTCTCTATATAGAAGATATTCTCTATGTCAAGCTTCTTGACCCCTGAGGGCATATTTATAGATATAAAGTCAGAGCTTTTTTTCTTAATTCTGGTGATAGCCCTCTCCAGCTTCTGCGAAAAAGCAAAATAGCTCACAGGCTTAAGCACATAGTCAAGCGCATCAACCTGATATCCTCTTATCGCATAATTGGTCATGTTGGTGATGAACATGATGACCACATCCTGGTCGAGGCGCCTTATCTCCTCCGCCGCAGTCATTCCATCCATGAACTTCATCTCTATATCCATCAGGATGACATCATACTCACCCCTGTATCCGTTGGTGATCTCATCTCCATCCCTGAATCTTGTTATCTTAAAGCTGTTGCCGCTCTCCTTCTGATATTGCTCAATATACCCGGTTAGCTGCGCAGCGTATGAATCCTCATCTTCAACAATTGCCAGATTAACCATCTGATCCTCCAAGCCCTGGTGCAATTTGCAAAAGCGTACCACATTTATTCTTCAGATTTTTATCTGTGATCTTCAATATCAGAACCTCATTTTCCCTAAATCCCTTACGATTCCAAAACATTCCCGCGCCATGTTGTTTGGAAGATACCAGGGCAGCGTATATGCGGCTATTCCGCAGATATTATGATCTGTAAGTTTTCCGGCAAGGTGTATACCCCTGAACAGATGAAAATTGTTGGTGACTATGCCAATTTTGAGCTCATCAGATTCTGTCCTGCCATGATCCATTATCTCCAGGGAATACACTATGTTTTCATATGTATCCATAGCCCTGTTTTCTGCTATCACTCTGGATTGGTCTATCCCCTTGGATAGCAGATACTTACGTCCGCCATCACCTTCACAGACCGGTTCATTTGGTCCCTTCCCGCCTGATACTATGCATACTGTTTTGGGATTTTCCTCAAGATAGTCAAATGCTGCATCAAGCCTGTACCTGAATATTGTGCTTGGGCCGTCATTTCTCATCTGAGCGCCGAGAACCACGATGTAGTCGAGGTCTTTGATACCTTTATCATTAAAATGGCTGAGCATTAAAGCCATACAGACTAACGTAATTACAAGCAGTAACAATACAGCAGCGCTGCCCAAACCACGAATTATGAGCGGGATCCTGTACCAGCGCCTGTTTCCTGACAGATAGAAGGCTGTTCCAAAAAAAGCCGCTCCAAAGATCCAGATCATAAAGGAAAAGGTGCCACTTCCGATCATATAGATGCTGACCGCATAGATAAGGCAGATAAGCATCAAAACTATGAAGATACCTCTCATAAGTTTGTTTTCTCTTTTCATTTTTCTGTGTTACCGGGTGTGGCAAATATTCGTATCAAGTCATGATTTTATAAAAAACCGTGGCTGTTACTATAATACAGTATATCATTTGACTGTGTTTTGTGTCATGGTTCTCACTTTAAAGTATGATCTCCATTTCAGTTACTGTTCACTCGCATACAGCTCGCTCCAGTAACGTATTCGCGCATTCATTA
>CAMNEA010000077.1 GCA_946536145.1 uncultured Butyrivibrio sp. | reverse complement strand
CGGAGCGTTTTTTGTTTCATAGGAAATTCAGAGGAATTTCCTATGAAATAAAAAAAGAATGCCGCATGCGACATTCTACTGTAGATTTCTAAGGAAAGGCCGATCAAATCAGCCTTTCCTTAAATATGCCATATAATACGCTGCTCCGACAAAGACGGCGCCGCCTATGATATTTCCTATAGTGACCGGGATAAGATTGGTGACGAAAAATCCAAAGAGCGACAGTCCTTCAGCCGGGATACCGTAAACCGATGAAGCGATCAGTCCTGCCGGAATGAAATACATATTGGCCACGCAGTGTTCGAAACCTCCGATTATAAAGAGCATAACAGGAAGCCAAAGCGCAAGTATCTTTCCTGCTATCTCATCTGCTGAGAAGGAGCACCACACAGCCATGCAGACAAGAATATTACATAGGATACCCTTAAGCAGCCCATCCGTAAAAGAGATGTTTGATTTAGCAACGGCAGTGTTTACGACTGCAACTGCCAGATTGCCGCCATCAAAGCTGTAGGTGTGGGAAAAGGCTGCCAGAAGTGCTATCAGAAGACCACCCACCATATTTCCGAGGTAGACAATTATCCAGTTCCTCAGCATCCCCGGTACAGTGGCCTTTTTTGAAAGTACTGGGATGATTATCAGGCAGTTTCCGGTAAAAAGCTCTGCACCTCCCACCAGAACCATGAAAAGACCAATAGGAAATACAATCGAGCTGACCAGCCTTCCGGCTGAGGCAGTCGCAGCACCCAGTGATGCTATCTGACTTCCGAGCCCTCCAAGCGCTATAAAAGATCCTGCCAGAATTCCAAGTACAAACGTCTTCATAAAAGGCAGCTTTGTCTTGCTTGCTCCGGCGGTTTCATAGGTTGCAGCAATCTGTGCCGGTGACTTCATAATCAGCCTCCTTACTTTATCTTATCTCACGCCAATAGCAAAATAACGTCTATATACTAGATATAGTACTATATTTTTTGAATTGATACAATATATACCGATATCAGATTTTTACCCTATAATTATTCTCTCATTCCATATCCTTCAGAGCCTCTCCCATCGGTATCCTGCCGATCCTTAGATACTCCAGCGCTGCCACCACGCTATATGATAATATCCCAAGCACAAACATCTTTCCGTAGACTTTCGGGTCAAGCCAGATGATCATCCAGCCGCTCATCATTTTCTTTAGCATTATCCTGAATACTCTGACCATCACAGCTGTTATAAGCGGATATGAAATAATAAACGATGCCACCACAACAATTGTCGTCGGAATTATATATAGTCTTGCGATCTCTCTTTTGCTATAGCCAAGTATCTTGACCATGGAAATGCTGCCGGCATTTCTCTCTATGATGAGTTTGGACAAAAGATATATCAGTACAACAAATAAGATGACCGAGAATCCATCCACAAGATACATAAGATTTCCCATGGATATCATAAGCTGCCTCGATACTCTAGTCAGCGACTCCTCATCTACAACAGTTCCTATATATTTGCTTTTTATATCCGTTATCTTGCTGTCCGAAAAAAATCCTCCAAAAAAATCCTCGTCATATCCAAGGATTTTATTGAGATGACTCCTGCTCATAAAGACCGCAATACCGCCGTCGTAGTCATAAACTCCCGTCACTTTAAAGCCGTAGTAGGTGTCCTCATAGGGTTCTTTAAGCGTTATCACATCCCCTTTTCCCAGCCCGTATTTATCAGCATAGGAAGAAGAGATCAGAACTGTTTTCTCATTAAAAGACGCATCTATATATCTGCTGTTATCCGATATACCGTAGAGTGTCACCTCCTCAACCCTCTCTCCGCCGGCACCGGTTGTCTTTAGGCTGTAAGCCGAGAACTTCTCGGCATCAGGATTATTGGTGTTGATGTCTTTTTGCAGAACCGTATACGAAAATGCCGCCGACAACATGTCATCAGAATCCACCGCTCCTGCGGGAATCTGTAAAAGATAAGTATACCTGGCAAGCATCGTATCCGTTACAATATCCTGGTAGTGGATAAGAAGAGGCGGAAGCATCATCCCAAAGAACAGCAGAACATTGGCAAAGACTATTCCCGTAAAGAGAGTTATGTAGCTGCTCTTGTTCTGAATAAGTATTCTTATTGTAAAACGCCTGAAAAATCCAATCCTGTGGGATAGCCTTACAGCTTTGGTTTTCTTTTTTCCCCCAAGATCTCTTCTTATGAGCAGCAAGGGACTAAGCGAAAGCTTGCTTCTAAGGATAAAAAACGTGACTGTTATCATTATGGCTACCGGAATCAGTGTTGTCTTTATAAAGGCCTCTCCATTCCAGATAGTAATGTAAGTGGGGAGTGAATAACTTCCATAATACATATCTACGCAAACATTTTTAAAACAGGTATATCCCAGAATATTTCCTGTGACTGCAGAAAAAAGCGTCACTATCAGGGGCATTGACATATAATGCAGGATCATTTCATTTATGGTATAGCCCATAGCCCTCAGGGTTCCTATTACACTGGATTCTTTATGTATTGTGTTATTTATGGTAACCCCAAAGACAAAAGCGATGATCACGATTATTATGTACAGCAAAACCTCCATCATCGCCTTGTCACCTATAATATCCTCTCCGGTAAAGGTTATTGCCTGATTGAGATATCCCGGGATAAAGTTCTCAAGGTCCGCTATCCCCGATATTACCTCGCAAAGCTCATCCGAAACCTCTTTTTCCTCATCCTCACCGGCAGGCTTGTTGTCGTATTTCCATGCGTAATTGTAAAAATACGATGACTCGGAATAATCCAGAAACTGCTCGTCGCAGACTACCGCAACACCAAATGCCGATGCGTCAAACATCATGTCATTGTTGCTGTAAAACAGAGCGCTGTAATCAGGCAGAGCCACCAGTCCGGTGATCAGATATTCCTGTTCATCCGCTTCGCAAAAGAGAACATCTCCCACCGAAAGAGCGTTATTATCGGCATACATCCTGTCGATGGCGATATCCCCTTTTTTTGTCGGGATACTGCCCTCCATCAAACAGACTTTGTCGACCTCTTTTCTGTCTGCATAGATGCGGAGCGTCGTGCCATTATCAAACTCTCTCTCCACATAGTAGTTTGAAAAGACCTCTACCCCATGCTTTTCAATGTGCTCTTTCTGAGCTTTCGTAAGCAGCTGCGCCGTCCTGAAGTTGCCATCTTCAATACTGTACTTCTCAAAGCTGTCGTCATAAGCCTTTATCATGCTGGATCCGGCGACAAGAAATCCCGATACAAATCCAATCGACAGAACCAGCAAAAGAAATATAACTGCATATTTACCGGCATCCCCCTTGAGATCGCGAAGGAGCCTCTTATTTAACGGATTTTTCATAATCACTCCTTACCAGTCAAGGTCTCTTGCCTTTATCTTCTGCTCATTTCTGTAACTCTTTCTGATCACACCGTCACGCAGCTTGATCACAAGATCTGCCATGTTCTTGATGGCATCGTTGTGAGTTACCATTATCACTGTATTTCCGTATTTCCGGTTCACTTCCTCAATAAGAGCGAGTATCTCCTTGGAAGTGTTATAATCAAGCGCCCCCGTTGGCTCATCGCACAGAAGGATATCCGGATTTTTGACTATCGCCCTGCCTATTGCGCAGCGCTGCTGCTGCCCGCCGGAAAGCTGGCTGGGTATTTTGTTCTGATGTTTTTTAAGACCAAGGGTTTCAATTATGTCATCTATATCAAGAGGAGCCTTGGAGAGATATGCTCCGACTTCTATGTTCTCCCGTACTGTAAGGTTCGGGATCAGGTTGTACATCTGAAAGATATACCCAAGGTGCTCTCTCCTGTACTTTGTTAGCATCTTCTCATTCATATCTGACATGCTTTTATCCCGTATGGTGATCCTTCCGCTGTCAGCGCTGTCAATTCCCCCTATTATGTTAAGAAGTGTGGACTTACCCGACCCGGATGGCCCCAGAAGAACCACAAACTCGCCTTTTTCAACTGTAAGATTTATGTCCTTTAATACCTCGATATGGCTGTCCCCCTCACCGAAGGATTTCCTTATATTCGTAAGCTCAAGCTGCATACTGCCGCCCCTCCCGATGTTAATGTTAGTTTAAACTAACATGATTATAGACCTTGAGCTTTCAGTTAGCAATAGGTAACATATCATCAAAAAACCGGCACAATTATGTACTTAGTCGTAATTATTCAATAAACTGCCATTCCCACAACAGCCGCCAAGCATATCAGCCCTATGGGCGACAGGCCTTTTTTTGTCACTTTTCGGAGTCCAAAATAAACAGCCGCAAGGCCTATGGTAATGAAAACAGCAGTAATATCGATACGATTTTCAGCCTTGATAAAACAGTTTCCAAGGATCATGTACACGCCGGTAGCAAGGATCACACCTATAACGCAGGGCTTAAGACCTCGCAGCAGCGCCTTGACAAAAGGGTTTCCAATGAGGTTCTTTCCAAACTCCATGATGGTCAGTATGACGAAAAAAGCCGGAAGGATAACTGCGGTTGTAGCAATAACAGCACCCACAAGGCCTCCTTTATTGCTTCCCACGTATGTTGCCAGATTTACCATGATTGGTCCCGGAGTACTCTCGCTTACAGCTATCATATAGGAAAGCATCTCGTCATCCAGCCATCCGTGCGCAAGCACAACATCCCTGATCAGCGGGATAGCCGCATACGCGCCTCCAAAAGAGAACAGTCCTACTTCAAGAAATCCTATCAAAAGATCGAGAAATGTCACGTCTGTTCCTCCTTATTCCTGATCTTGTCAACCTCATAAAAGATAACGCTTATAATTGCTGCAGCCATCATAACTAAGATGGATGACAGATGCACATTAAACACATTGACAAGCATGATCACTGCAAAAGAGGCAATGAGGATTCCTGCCTGCAATGGTTTTTTTGACATCTTCCTTATCATCTTAAGTGCCGCGTCAAGTATAAGGATCCCAACCGCGATCTTTATACCCATAAAAGCGTGGGCAATCCAGGTTATTTCCAAAAACCCTTCCAAAAACTCGGAGATTGCAAAGATTATGATAAAGGATGGCAGCGTCACGCCCAGCGTAGCCCAAAAAGCTCCCGCCAGCTTTCCTTTTTTATAACCGACAAATGTAGCACAATTAATTGCTACCGGTCCCGGTGTTGACTCAGCAATGACCGTGATGTTCATCATTTCATCATGAGTGATCCATTTTTTTCTTTCGACGCAGATGTTCTCGATTATTGAGAGCATCGCATATCCTCCGCCGAAGGTAAAAACGCCTATTTTCACAAATGTAAAAAACAATTCAATAAGTACAGACATGGAAACTGCCTCTTCTAAAATCTGACCGTCTGCGGAATTTCTGCCGCAAGCAATCATCGTTCAATATGTCAAAATGTTATATGTGTATTTGCAAGAACCCATCCGTCGCGGTTGCGAAAGCACAAAATTCAAAGTCGCACTTATCGGATGGGTTCTTTAAAATTTTATTTTATTGTAAAGCTGTAATCCGCAAAATCAGCCTTAAGCTCGGCAGTATGCCCCTCATTCTCCCAGAGGAAGGTCATAACAGATCCGTCAATGCTCATGGTGAGCCTGGAATCAAACCCAAATGCAGGATTGGTGTTCCTAAACCTCAACAGCTCAAGCTGTTTCTTAACTACCTCTTTGCCGAGCGCCTCCCTGATCTGATCCATGGTGAGGTTTGTCCTGTTGATTTCTTTGTGTCCGCCTGCACCTGCGCGTTTTACTGCCTCGTGGTCGTTCCTGCCTGCAAATAGGTCAAGGTACCAGACCTGAGGCTTGCCCGGCATGAACATCTGGATCGCCCTTGCAAAGAGCATCTTTTTGTCATCCTCACCCAGAGCACTGTAGTAGGTTGCATTTACCTGATAGTACATATTCTTGGCGCCGTGGAGATCCTTGACATATCCGCCTCTTTTGACGATCGTATCGATCATCTCCTGTATGTCCTCTTCAGGAAGGATTCCCTTCAGATCAAGAAGCGGTATTCCGTCGTGGCAGCCGAGCATGTTTACAACACGGATCTTCTTATCCTGCATCTCCTGCGCCCACTTCCTCAGGATTTCACCGTCCTTTTTCTCAATAGCGTAGATAAGAAGTCCCGGAAGGAAAAAGTCATAGGTCATATAGCCCTTATCCGATACCGTCTCATAAATCTTCTCACCGTAAGTTGCATGGATCTCAGGAAGAAGGGATACCCCGAACTCATCAGCCAGATTTCTAACTCTCTCAAGCACATCCCAGGTATCGGGCTCGTTGAGGAAGTTCTTCTTGCCGGGCTCTTTGGGTGCATAGGCGAATGCATCGAGTCTGACGATCCTCGCGCCATATCCTGAGAGAGCCCTGAGCGTGTTCCTGTAGTGCTCCCATACAAGGTCAGACTTGATATTGAGGTCCATCTGTCCAAGGTAGCGCCTGTTTGACTCAAGGAAATCCACAGCTTTGTCCCTGTATTTCTCATAGCCGGTAAAATCAATATCCTTAGGAGTCTTGCCTGCATCAAGTTCAGAGCAGATCCGCTCTGAGAGTCTCTGCGCAGCAAGATACTGCATACCAATGCTCTCCATAAGATCCTGTGCATCAGGCCTCTTGTACTGAACCTCCTGATAGAAGGTATTCCAGTATGGTACATCCCTGCCATCAGGCATCCTCACCATGAGGATCGGAAGTCCCGGCTTTCTGAAGAACATGTCCTTTATATACTCCTGTCTTGGCTGGATATACCCTTCCGGGGTCATATCGCCATAGCCATCCCAGAACTTGTTCCAGTTGATAAAGAAATCAGCATACTTTGAATTCTCACCGTTCTTTACAAGATCCTGGAACTGCGGAGAGAGGACTGATGCGTGATTCAAAATAAAATCCAGCTTGAGATCAATCCCAAGGTTCCCCAGATCCTCTATGTCCTTCGCCTGAGCGAGCTCTTCATTGATTGAGTAATCTATGACCGAAAAACCTCTGTCGAGGTCGGTATTAAAGATACTCGGAAGTATATAAAATGACTGAAAAACATCCCTAAACTCTTCCTTTGAGAGCACTTCCACAATATCTTTCATCGTTCCGCCCATGCTGTCCGGATAAGCATTCAGCATAGGGCCGTTATCCACATATTTTGCCATCAAAATTCTCCTTAAACTCTTTATATTGTAACTGACACAGTTTATTTACAGACCGGATTCCCAAACTGACTTATTTCATAAGCTTTTGGAACTCATCGAAGCTGATGATATCCCCTGCCTTGGAGATGATGATCCTGGCCTTGTGAGCCTGATCTACGAGCTTTTGCTGCTCAAGCTCAAGAACCAGAGTGGTGAAAGGACTGTCGAGCTTGCCATCCCTGTTTCTTGACCTTCTGTGCTCCAATGTCTCCTGCGGTGTGCTGTTTAAAAGGATCGGTACATCAACCTGACTCATATAGTCACTGTTGCCGTGCGTCCACTCAACTATAAGTACATTCTTGTCTGTAAGGTCGATCTTGTCGTACCAGAGGGATGCTTCGTCCCTTCCCATCCTCTTGAAATACAGACTGTCAGCTCCATCCTTGAAAGCCTTCATGATCTGGTCAACCTCTGCAAAGTCTGTTTCATTGGGAGTTCCAAGATAATCATTAAGCCCCTTCGCTCCCGCCTCAAAATAACTTCTGAACCAGGTGTCAGTATCAAGATGTGCCTTGTTTGCGTCATCTTCAGCCTCCTGAAGCTCTCGAATCTTCTGAACGTTTTCAGGTGTCATGACGCCTGCGTCAACCATGCCTCTAATTCCGCATTTTCTGAATGTATGCAGTCTTTCCGCGTCATTGTACATCGGTATCCTGTGAGGATAGTTGTCACCTGACATGGTGTAGCTGCCTATTCCTGCGCTCTCAAGCATATATGACAGCAGTGACGCAATTTCAGATTTTCCGACTCCTGATCCTCCGCAGACTGCTACGACAGCTCTGTTATATGGGTTGGCAGTCATTACCTGTCTTAGTTCTTCTACCAGTAAAGGAAAAATTGTTCTTGCTTTTGCTATATGGCTCTCCCCTATTTCAATCTTATCACCCGGCATATCTCCGTGAGGAATATCCTCCGGGATTGCCAGATCATTGACCATATCCACAGCGTTATTAAGTTTTTCAAGCGCTCCGTTCAAATCAGTGATTTTGTTATATTCTGTATTCATATTACTCCTTGGATTGTTTTTAGTTTGAAACCGGCCACCGCCAGGAAACCAGTATTCATCAGGGTTTTGGTGCATTTCAGAGCATTCTTTTTTCAAAAAAACAATTTAATTTTTGACAACTCATATTGCACCGTGTTATTTTGTGAACAAAGATACAATAACAATTTTTTTTTGTAAAGACCAAAGATTTATGATCACAATTAAAGAAATTGCCAGACAACTGAATATGAGTACTACTACGGTTTCCAACGTAATTCACGGAAAGGCCGGGGAAGTTTCTGATGACACCAAAAAGAAAGTGCAGGACTTTTTGGACAAAGTTGACTATGTGCCAAATATAAACGCAAGGAATCTTGCCCAGAACGAATCCAAGATCATCGGACTTGCGCTGAAGGCAAGGGCAGATAAATATGAGAACCTCATCATGGATCCTTTTGTATCTGTTCTTATCGGAGGTGTTGAAGAGACAATCCGAAACGCAGGATATTTCATGATGCTCTACATATCAAGTGATACAGGTGAGATCATGAGACATGTCTCGACCTGGAACGTGGACGGACTTATCCTTTTTGGTATGCTCAACGACGATGGAATAAGAGTCAGCGAAAAATACAAAAAACCCATCGTATGCATTGATACATACAGTCTTGAGGGGCTCAAGCACTTCACCAACATAGGACTCGACGATGAACAGGGCACCTATGACATGGCCAGCTATCTGATATCACAGGGCCACAAAAAGATCGCATTTCTGTCTGATAACATGAACGGCGTCGACCTTGCAAGACTGAACGGATACAAAAAGGCGCTTAAGGATGCCGGCATAAAATACAAAGAAACCAATTTCCTTAAGATCAGGCCAAGAGCAGAGGACATCGACGAGAGTCTGGAAGAGATTTGTAAGAGAGCTCCTGAGTTTACAGCTATAATGTGCGTATCCGACCTGTATGCCGTAACACTTATGAGCGCCCTGGAAGACAGGGGGATAAAAGTCCCTGATGATATTTCGATTGTAGGATTTGATGACAATATGCTGGGACAGCTCCACCGCCCCGCACTCACAACAGTTCACCAGGATGTTAAAGCAAAGGGCGTCACCGCTGCCGACACACTGCTCAAACAACTAAAGGGACAAAAAACACCTAACCAGATCAAACTTCCAACACGCATTATAGTCAGAGACACCGTTAAAAACATTAAAACCGACAATAAAGAAAGCTATAAAGATATCTTTAGCAAAAAGAGGAACGATTCCTATTCATGTAAATGATCCGGGAATCGTTCCTTTCTTTTTCATTCTCAGATGTCAGGTTGTACAATCTGTACACCATTCCTTATGCGCATAAGGAGCCATTTTTTATGATTTCCCACAATTTTTATAAACGTTTTATAGTTTTTTCACTTTTTAGCGAATACGTTTAAGCCCGCTCTGATAGTGCATCTTCATTATTTTCCCAAATTCAGAAGCAATCTTTTTGCTCATAACTGCTTGAATTTTGAATTTTTTTGTGCTATTTTTATTTCAGCGTACAACTTATGCGCAAAAGTAACCGCCAGAAACGAAATAAGATATGGCATATTGCACAAAAGGAGGAAAACAAATGAAAAAGAAACTTATGTCAGTTCTTCTCGCAGGCACAATGGTGCTTTCACTTGCAGCTTGTGGCGAGACAGGTGCTGACACAGCAACATCTGACAATGCACCTGCTGAGACAAAGGAAGAAGCTCCCGCTGAGGCTCCTGCTGAGACAGCTGAAGCTCCTGCTGAGACAGCTGAAGCTCCTGCTGAGGGTGGTTCCTATGATCCTGTAAGACTTCTTAACGGTAAGCCTGAGATTGATGCTCAGATGCAGGCTCTTGCAGCTAAGTATCAGGAAGAGACAGGCAATGTACTCACTGTTGAGACAATCGGTGGTGACACAAACGCATCTGACGAGCTTAAGAAAATGTACCAGGCTGACAACATGCCTGACATCTTCGTTATAGAAGCCAACCAGGCTGACACATGGGACGGCATGCTCGCTGATCTCGCCGGTGAGGACTGGACAAACAAGACAGGTTTTGAACTTGTAAACGATTCTATGGGAACAATCGGATTCCCTTACACAGTTGAGGCTACTGCTCTTGGTTACAACGCAGACATCCTCAAGGCTGCAGGTATTGATCCTGCTTCTCTCACATCTCCCGATGCATGGAAGGCTGCTTGTGAGACTCTTGAGTCCAAGAAGGACGAGCTTGGCTTCACTGCTATCTTCGGATGGTGCGCAGAGCCTGCTAACCTTGGATGGTCATCAGGAACACACGTATTTGGTCAGTATCTTGATGCAGGTCTTAAGGCTGACGATACCACTTACATCGACCTTCTTAACGACGGTGGTAAGATCGATGAGACAAGAATGAAGCACTTCGCTGACTTCATCGGAATGATGAACCAGTACTCAGATCCCGCACTCCTTGTAGACGGAACATACGACCTTCAGGTTGCAGGCTTCAAGGAAGGCAAGTATGTATTCATCACACAGGGTAACTGGTGTGTAACATCTCCTGAGGATGTAAGCTTCGAGTGCGGATTTGCTCCTTATGCATTTGAGGATGGAATCAACACAATCATCGCAGGACCACCTTCATACTGGGTAGCATATTCAAACGGTAACGTTGACGGTGCTAAGGCATTCTTCAACTGGTGCGCAGGCGATTCAGCTCAGAACATCCTTGTAAATGATGCAGGTCTTGTATCTCCTTTCGATGACTGCCAGTATGAGGCTATTAACCCATTCTACAAGAGCATGAAGAGCTACATCGATGCAGGCAACTACTCAGGATGGCACACAATGCTCAAGAAGGACGGACTTCAGAACG
>CAMNEA010000076.1 GCA_946536145.1 uncultured Butyrivibrio sp. | reverse complement strand
ACTAATTAATCCTCGTCGTCATTATTTTGCACTTTCTCTTCTTCCTCCACGTCTACATCATCAATGTAGTCATCATTCATAGGATTATCTTCCCTTGCTCTCTTATCTATCTGGTCAAAATCATCCTTGTTATCGTATCTTAAGAAATTATAGAGTCCCTTAAGCCTCATGGTTGTCTGGTGATAATATTGATTTCTTACAGGTCCAAACATCATCCCCCAGTATTTGCCAAATAAAAAGTTACTTCTGTACTGGAAGTGATGGCCCAATTTTTCGCCACGTTGGAGACCGTTAACTATCAGCCTGATATTATTATTGTTTTCGTCCTCATCCTCATCCCTATCTTTATAAACTGCTACATTTTCTCCATCATTTCTCACTTCATATTTCATACCATCGTCATGCATCCTTGAAAGGACGCTTCTGAAGTATTGATACCAGGTGTGATATAAATGCGGGTGAGGCATTTCAAACGCATAGGATTTGATTTTCCTTTTGCCATTGACGCCTATATACTTTAGCTCGCTTTCTTCCTTTTCAGCTATCTGATGTATTTTATAATCAGCTCTCCTGTATTTGTTAATCTGCTTTATCATTTCATCGGTAATAGGAAAATCATCCGAGACTTTGATGTTCAGCTTTTTCAGGATTTTATCCTCCAGCGTCGTACCAAATGTATTTCTTCTTTTGTTCTCCTTTGCCAGTTGTACATTATACTTATCTACTACTTTATCAATCTCTCCGTCATAATTATCAATTTCTTTTTGCAGGTCGTCACTTTGCTTATTAATTTCATCAATTTCTTTATCGATCTCCTGATTCTTTATTTCTGCCTGCGCTTTCTGGTCATTTATATATTCCTCCTTTTCACGTTCATATTCTTCTTTTTCATGTTCATACACTTCTTTTTCATGCTCAAACTCAGCCTTACGATCCCTATATAACCTCTGTTGAAATTTCAGATTCTCATTTTCTTTAGTATAGGTATCTTCCATTTGAGACAATATTTTGCGCATATTTTCAAGCTCACTGTTCAATTGGAAACTGGTAGTTCCCAGCTGATCAGCAAGAGTATGTTCTCCCCTTGCCTCTTCCTGCGCAAGCTTATTACATGTCTTTTCCTTTTTTGAAATATCTGTTTTGTAATTATTTATTTCTTTAAGAAAACCTTTAATCTGATCATCAGCGGGCTCTTTTTCTTCAAATTTTTTATCAAATTTTTTAAACTGTCTAAATTCTTTAATTACCTTATTTGCTTCCTTTTTTCGCTCCAGTTCCTGTATCTTTCTATCATTTTCATCTATCCCTTTCTGCATATCACTCTTCACTTTGCGCATATCACTGATCTGTTCAGCTATGTCGGCAGCGTATACTTCCTTAACATTATTATTGGTATTCTCCGCAAATTTATTTCTTCTTGCAGAATGTACCATTGTAATGATCTCTCTCAGGGCTTTATTTCGTTTATCATGTAGTTTGTTTAACTTTTCATTTGTTCTCCTTGATGTAGCAGTGCCATCATCTAATTTACTTCCGTAAATAGCGCCCTCAAACGCTTCATGATCAGCAAAGCTATTAAGTCTGTCAATCCTCTCACTATCCTTTGTCGTATTGCCTTCAAGGTTTACGTCCTTCTTGATAATGAGGTGATACAGATACCTCGGGTAGTAATAAAACAGTGTTGCCGGCAACCATGGGATCAGGCATACCCCCATAACAGCAGTATTGATAATATTTCCTATTGTTCCCAGCACAGCTGTGCTTATACCGAGTATCGCAGTCAGAAAAGTCGCCTTCCACGGATTATATTTGTAATGGCCCCTGCCAAATGCATCCCTCATTCCGCCAACAAATCTATGCCACTTGTGCTGTATCAGTCTGCCTGTTCTTTTTGCTACTCTGCCTGCCCATATTCCACCATGGTAAACTGTCTTGGCAGGAACCCATAGCGGTGATGTCGCAAGCTTGAGCCCGAACTTCAGGCCAAACTTCAGGTATTCCCCTGCAAGCCTCCAGCCGGGATGTCCGGCCTCAACGCCAAGTTCCGAGATTGCCATCTTGCGAAGTTCCTTGACCTCTTTAAGACGCTGTCTCCCCATTTTACTTATAGGCCAGCGGTTTGCAATATATCTGTTACAGTTGGTCACAAGAGCCTGAAGTGCAGTCGTAGATCTGGTTATGTGTCCGGACTCCCAAGCTTCCCTCTCCTCTTCATCTTCTCCATCAAACTCCTCGTCTCTGATGGAATAATAAGTTCTGAGTGCTTCCTTTACGGCAAACATTCTGTCTGTGTCAGTTTTACTAATATAGCCCGTAAATGTAAAATTTTTCTTTTTATCGGAGAGCATAGTCTTAAACTTAGGTTTAAGCACCTTAGCCTTTTGGCTCTGGAGATCATCCTCTGACATTTCCTCCTCATCAAAGGAATTTTCTTCTATCTTAATAGACTTTTCTTTTTCGTCAAAGGACTCCTCTTCTTCCTCAAAGGACTCATCTTCTTCTATCGTCTTATTATTGATCAGATTGATACCAACGGCATTTTTGTTTTTTTCTTCGATTTTTTTCTTGTACTCGTCAATATTAGTAATTTTTTTACTAAAAGTAATATCGTTTATATCAGTTACTTCCTCAAGATCTTTATAGCTGATAAAACTTTTGACCTTATTTGTGTTATCCTTTTTATTCTTAGGATCCTCTTTTATAGAATTCCGAAATGTGCTCTTCTTATTATCTTCAAGATTAAAAGCTAAGTCTTTTTTTTCTTCAACGCTCTTAAAATCCTGTGCACCCAGCATTATTGTAGCCTCCTTCAATTGCTAATTGATTTCACTCGTTTTCACTCATCTGTTTTATACGAACATTGCCATATGTTGACAATCAAAATATAAAAAATCTGTACAATTCATGCTCAATATCTTATCACCGCCTATGAATTATAACGAGCGTATGTAACTACTAATCATTACTCTCCTTCTTCCTCATCCGGGCCTTCAAATACGGATGTCATTATCTCCTTGGCTCCCATCCAGTCCTCAGGAGTAACCTCTCCATCCTTGGTCAGTATTCCCCTAAAGACAGGTACTCCACTATGTTCAGGCAGCACCTCATCAACCAGGTTTGCACCAAATTCTGTTCTGACAGTGCCTGATATGTATACATCTGAAGTGTAATGACTCTGAGCGCTTTCATGAGCCACAGCAATAAGGCCCATCAAATCTACTTCGCCCACCGGTGGCAGCCATGTGACCATATCCACTACAAGAAGTCCGCCTATGTTCCTGTGGACAAGTATTGCAGCTAATACCCTGCCATCCTTTTGTATCACCTTACTTACTTCCTTGTCGTAGTAATCCATTCCCATCTCATAGAATACACTGTCAATTCCCTCAGTATTCTTTTTTCTCAGCTCGTTCTTGAACTCATTGAACTGCCCTGGCGATACAGTCGAGAGACTACTCACCGGCATACGCTTTTTATGTGCTATCTTAAGGATAACACTTGATAGATCAATCTCCCTTATGGGCGAGTAAAATTCATGGGAGTAACCGGGAACAAAGTTAAAACTCCATCCTGCAAGAAATTTACGCAATCCATCCTGTTCGTCATCAGCAAGGGTATTAACAGTAATTGTTTCAATCTTGTTGGACACGGCAACGTCAAACAATTTACATACAAGATCAGAACCAACGCATCTGTGACGCTGATTTTCTGTAACATAGAGATATTGAATATCTAATGAGGCAGGCATAAGGTCTGTCGGATCCTGCATCAAACGGTATATCATAACTCCTGCCGGAATTTCCTCTGTTCCCTCGTATCTTGTCACTCCGATTCCGAAGTAATCCGGTCTTGATATAAGGTTGTCAAGTTCATCAATTGGTATCAATGTCTCAAAAAATTGTATGTTGTTTTTAGAAAGCTTGGTGATCATCTTTATTCTCCTCTATAACCATAATCAGAAAAACACCGATCCTGTAAGTGTTTTCCCCCAAAAATACAGCCTTTATTTATGATAATACTTATCCATGTAGAGTTTCTGCCATTTTTTAAGTTCTCTGTACCTTGCCTGTGCCACCTCCCAGAGTGGGTTGACATTCTGCATATAGGTATAATAAAACTTGGAAAGAGCAATGAACACCTCTTCAACACCATCAGGACCAAGATTCTTAACCTGTTCATCAGTGAGGTTCTCAATGACTGTGATTATCCTCTGGATGTTGTCCAGCATTAAATCTTCAGATACAATCGACAAGAGCGAGATCTCAGTCTGACTAAGATCCTCTGTGTTCAACTCTTCGTCATCAGAGTCATCATCAAGGACATAATCCAGGGCTTCACTGATTGCCCCTGTCTCATCATCCTCTTCCTCATCAGAAGCATCAATTTCTTTGGATGCCTCTTCCATCATCGACATGTAGGCATCAGAGTTTAAATACCTGTGCATTGCCTGTGAGCCTGAAATATCCTCATCATTGCTGACGAGCATTTCCTCGCCTTCATCTGTTACGTATAGATCCAGTTGGTCATCAATTTTAGCAACATGCTCGGCTCCTATTAACTCCCCGCCATCTTCAGTTTCAAAAACTATCCTTTCGTCCTGATCTTGCACCTTATCCATTAAATTTTTCCTCCTGCTGGATTGTATGTTTTTACCTTAACGCAACATAATCTGATTGCATACACTTTTTTTATTGCATATCCAGAAAATGATTGTCAATCATTTTCATCATTATAATCTTCTATTTTTTCATCGAGCACTTTGGTGTTGTAATCTTCTGCTGCCCTTGCGGCTATCTGATTGAAGTCATTTTTATTATCATACCTGAGAAGTTCATACAGCTTTTTGAACTTTAAGGTTGTGTCGTGATAATACTTGTCTCTTACAGGTCCTAAGAGGCCAAATGTATTATATGCGTTCACCTCGTACTGGTCGTACTCGCCGTACCTGTTTTGACGACCATTGGTCTGAATAAGCTTATCGTCGTTCTCCGCACCCTTTTTATTGATATTCTTTCTTCTGTCCCTGTGTTCTGCCCCGTAGTTATGAAGATAATTGCTGATTCCGTAAACCTGTGAAAAATACCTGTACCATGTGCTGTACCTGTGAGGAGTGGGCATACTCCATGCCATGCACCTGTAATTGCCCTCCTTTTGCTTGTTAATGCCGTAGAGGTTTACGTGTCCCTTTGCAAGATGATAGAGATATCTGGGTGCTGTCACCATACTTGCAAGAAGCCATGGAACAAATAAAACTGCGTCGATGGCTGTGTTGATCACATTGGCAATGGTTCCCCATACGAGCGTCGCACCCACGGCGAGAAGTGTTGCTCCGAAGGCTCTCCAGGATGAAAAAGACTGCGCCACTCCGTGTGCCAGACCGACAGCCTTTTTCTTAATTCCCTTGCCAATCCTTTTTGCTACTCTTCCTGTCCATTTACCTGCGTAATAACCGGTCATGCCCACAGCCGCTACAGGTGCCCATGCAGGTGATGTCACAGCCTTTATTCCAAACTTGATGTACTCTCCTGCAAGTCTCCAGCCGGGATGACCTGCATGCTCACCAAGTTCCTTGATAGCTTCCTTCCGCAGTCTTTTGACCTCACTTAGCCTTTCTCTTCCCTGTTTGCTGATGGGCCAGCGATTGGCAATATACCTGTTGCAGGTAGTAACTATGTGCTGAAGCCTTATTGTCTTTTCGCGAATCCTCTCCTGCTCGGCAACATTTTTATGCTCCTCATCGGCATTGTCTGGCACGGCTTCTCTCATAAGGGAGTAATAGCTCTCAAGAGCAGTTTTTACAGCCTCCATCCTGGAAGTGTCATTTTTCTCGTAGTCTGAGAACCTGAATTTATCGTTATTTCCCGCTGAAAGCTTTGACCTGTAGACCGGGTGCAAAAGCCTGTTGCCCTCAGAGCCATCTTCATTCTGCTTTTTAACAGACTCCGACAATCTTTCCCTGTACTCATTTATATTAACTATTCTCTCATTGCCGAGCTCAATATTTTCTTCTCCATCCTCAAAATGATCAAGCCTTAGGCTGTCTCTGCGTGAAGAATGAATCTCCTCCGCGTCTGAATTCTGAACCACATTTGTATAGCTGCCTTCACCTGTGCTTTTCCTTCTTTGATTTACCAGTCTGAATGCAGCCTCACTCTCAGTATTTCTGATCTCTGTTCTGTTTAACATTTTGTATTCTCCTTCCGGCAGGACCAATGTCCCGACATTTTATTTATACGAAACAAAACATATTGTGTAAAAAAAAGTTGATGCACACGGCAGCAAAGAGGAAGTAGCTGCTACGCAGCATGCGGCCGGCGCTGATTAAAGCTTTTTTTCCTCAAAATAGCTCCTTGAGCGCAAGCTTCAGAATCTCCTGGGAAATATTCACTTCGTTGATCCGAATCAATTCCGTATTCGCTGTCATTTCCTTCTGATATCTCGTCTGTTTTTGCATTGACATCCTAAAAAAATTTTTATCATAGACTCCATTTTTTCATTATATTGTCAAAAAAATTCCGTATGTCCATTTATATGGTTACTGTTCAGAAAAACTGAAACCCGTCTTTCGGATTTAGCACTATAATTCTTTAGGGGTTCGAAGTATACTTTTTTTCAAGTCAGCATGTTTGCTGGCTTTTCTTATGCTAAAAAAACTTGACAAAACTTTTTCATTTCTCTTGTCTATATAGTGCTATAATCCTGTTTTTGACAGTGTTTTGAAGAAAAAAGTCCTGTAGTTCGCTCTGGTAGCGGATTACAGGACTTTTATATATTTCACGGATGCACGTTACGCGTTCTTATTGATTGGCTATATATAAATGGAAGCCCAGCCTTCGCAGTGCTGCGGCTGACCCTTGAATTAAAGTATGATACCTTTAGGTTATCACTATAATCCTTGTTTTCGGTTATTCTGGTCACCTTCATCATTTCATCCCCGTTGTTATCAGATCAATTTGTCTACCATATATCTGATCAGTTCCTTGACCGCACTTTTGACAACCTGCTTGTGATCCTTGCAATGCATAAATGCATCATCATGATCATAGAAATTATTCATTGCTTCATTATTAAAGAAGCCCGTATCATCATCCGTAGTCATCGGCTTATCAGAGGTATATTTACCGATGAGGACTTTGTTTGTCAAAGGCGACTTGATAAGTTCATCCGGAAGCGGAGCCATGGTTTCAGATGTATACTGTGAATTCCCGACCTTGCCAAGGTTTGCGGCTCTGTGCCAATCATATTTTGTGTATTTTGAATATATATATTTTAAATCGTCCCTGTCTTTCTTGGTCAGTTCCCCAGTTTTCCGTATCTCGTCAAGTTCTAAGATCCGTGCCTTATCCTTTGCTATTTCCGATTCTTTCCCATACGAACTGTTAACGATGTTGTCAAGATTAGCCACCAATGAATCAAGCGCAGCGTTCGGATCGGTCTTTGGCACATTTTTAAGTTCATACTGCAGTCTGAAGTGCTCTTCATCTTTATTTACAAAATATGTCATTATAACCTCATTAAGCTGAGCGTTATCGTTACATGATGTAATAAGGGGCATCTCCACATCATCGATATCCATGTTTCTAAAGCTTACAAACTCGGCCTCGTTTGTCTGTATCTCCTTTTTAAAATCCTCAAGTGCTTCAGAAACCTCCTCTGCGGTAAGAGTCCTGCCATTGATCTTAAAATCTGCGAAATGCGCAGAATTCATGATGTCTTCCGTTTTCACGGTGTTTAGAACATTAACGGTTGCGACAAAGTTGTTAAATGACACATCCGGGGCTGCGGTAACCATACTCGACTTCGTCCCCCTTATAAGCTCCAGATAGTTTTCACATACATCAAGCGCATCGTTATAAGCCTTGTTCTTATAGCCCTTTACCTTTTTTGCTCTGTATTCTTCTTCCAGCATCTTAGTTATCTCCGGATGAACGATCTCCTGTAGGAAGACCTCTGCCTCCCTTATCTGTCTTTTGTCATCTCCGGACAATCTAAGCAGATCATCGAACCACTCGGTGACAGATTTATCATCGAACTTAGCTATCTCTGTTTTGACATGACCATTTGAATCCGTGGCAAGCCTTGTAAAGGCTTTAAACATGGTCTTCATGGTCTTACGTAAGGGGATCCGCTTTTCTGTAGGCTGTTCCCTATAGAGAGTGGTGTATTCGGGCAGAGACGGTACAAGCTGTACGATATCCGGTCTTCCCTTGACTTCCTTGGCTGCTAAGAATCCGTGGGTAGCCGCCGTGATCTCATTTGCTTCGCCTTTGGTCACATAACGCTTGGTTGTCGATCCGCCTTTTTCATCAAACTCCTTCTTGCTTATCCTGTTGCCGACGAAGTTACTCTGATAGGTCATGGCTTTGGCTTCTTCAGAGCTGATCTGTTCGTTCCACATATCCATGGCTGCCTGCAGGGCAGGGTTTTTCTTAAATTCATCTTCATAGATCTGGGTAAGCTGAGTGCGCGCTATGATCGCGAGCATCATATCGGTATTGTCGGCAGCATATGGATATCTTTGCTTCATACTGTTTTTATAATTCTCATCCATCCATATGACGCTTGCCGCACACCGCAGGAAGGTTAGTGAATAGTCCAGCTTCACATCATCCTGACTGCCCTGATCGGCAAACGCCTTCATCATCTGCTCTCTGGCCTTAGCCGAGGTTGCATCCGAGGATATGGTGTTTTTAAGCCTGAGTATACGCTGCTGTCTTACGCTTATGCCTGTCTCGGGATCGAGTGCGGTATACTGGTTTAGATCATTCTCGTCATTTTGTTTTTTATGACTTAAGCTTTCTATCTCCTCCTCTATACCCACTACCACAAATCCGGCGTCTTCCTTCGCAAGGAGCTTCGAAAGAGCAACGGTCTTTTCACCGGTTTCATCCTGATTAAGCTCTCTTAGATACTTGCCGAACTGTCCCGACTGGGCACTTAGATATGAGCGTATTTTATCAACCGCATTATGACGGGGCAGATTCATCTTTTTGCCATTTAAGTAATCGGTTGCGGCGGACGTTGCCGCAATGTTTAGCTTATCCAGAGTATCAAGCGTTACACGGTTGATCTCCATATCTTCGGGATCCTGGGCAAGCGATATGACGGCATCGCAGTACTTGTGAAACGCCCATACGAAATCATCGTAATCCTGATGCGAACCCTTGCCGGCGTTTTGTAAGTTCTCTTTGAGTGCGGTAAGTTCGCCTATGGCAGGTATATTTTTATTCTCCACTCCGAGTGCCGCCTGTACTGCTTTGGCACGCATATCCGATCTGTATGCGGTCTCGCAGTATTTGCGGTAATCTACACCCCTTAAGGCAAGTCCTATCGCTTTGGCCTTCTCTCCCCGTTTCCTGTTAAAGCTGCTCATATCCACGGTGAGATTACGGATGTCAACATCGGCATGACCGTCTATATAGGTAGGACGTACCAGGGTTATGGCGTGATTCTGTCTTGATGTGATCATTGCTGCGTAAGCAGAGAGAACGTCTCTTTCCTGTGCCTTGTTGTCAGAGCCCGTATAGCCGTATTTCTCCGCGACAAAATCCTTTATCGGTTTGCCGTCAACATACAGATAATCGATAGTGGCATTTGATCCCAGTGCACCGTAAAAAGCATTTTCATCCTGCGACGGATCATCGCTTCTTCCTGCCCATTTGTCGACCTTCTTCATAAAGTCGAGTCCTGCCCGGATCGCGTCATCACTGAATCTTCCTCTTTTGACTATCTGTTTTCCAACAGCGCGAAGCTGAATATCCGCTTTGATAGCATCTTTTTTGACTGCTTCCGGAACGGCGTTCAGCTTAAGAAGCCTGTTCTCTTCAGCCATTACCGACAGTGAGTTTCTCTCTGATATGAGACTTAAATCATTATCCAGCTTATTGAGTTTGTCCTGCGAAAAATCAAGCTCTATCTCCTGCTCGTTGATATTACCGAGAAATTCTTCTCCGATATTTTCAAGTTCTTTATTCTTCTTATGAGTGTCGTCTTTTTTTTCTTCCTTTTTCTTCGCCTTCTGTTCTTCCATGAAGGGCTGCTCGGGAATCTCAAAGGGATCTCCCATACCCGGTATGGTATGGGACCTTTTGATCTCTTCCATTGATTTGCTGATCTTAATACCGCCCTCTGTTATGGGCACATCCTTTTTCTCTTTATTCAGACTCAAAAATCCGTAACTGTCCATTATGAACCTCCGTTAATCTAAAATGAGTGCTTAACCGATAGTCAGAAAATATAATTATGCTGCAGGTTTTTAACATCCCTAAGCCTTGCAAGCATCCGCTCATATCTGTCATCGGGAGCGGGCAGCACAAATTTCAAGTCAGGTGAAAACCTGTCTCTGCACGCTGCAATAAATGCCCTAAGGAGCGCTCCCATCACCCTCGGATCCCTGACCCTGGACAGATTCACAACAGGAACCTTAAGCGGTCCCAAGTCTTTGCCGAAAAGAAGGTATCCGGATACAGTTCCTTCCTTTATCGATGTAAATGAAAGCTCAGGATCGGGCTTAAAGGAGTTAAAAAGCGTGCCTGTCATGTTTGTGTTCAATGCTTTGTACTGCGTTATGAACGTTTCATGCTCCTTACGGTTAAGATCCGAAAGTGATTTGATATGCTTGCTCTTAAAGGTCTCCGGAAACATGTCTGATGTAAAAAACGATTCAAGCGGTATCTCATACAGATGCTCAAGAGAGGATGTTTCATATATTTCCAGTGCTTCCATAAAAGGCGGTACGGTATTATCCTCATCCACACTGCTTTCAATATATGAAAGGACTGCAGTACCGCTTCCGGCTTCTTCAAGTACGGCTTCAAGTGCACCCATAAGCATCTTGCCGCCGCCCTTTCTTCTGTGATCCGGATCAACGTACAGACTCATTACCGTGAAGATGTCGTTATCACCAAGCATCCCCGCAACCGCACCGATCGGAATATTTTTTTCGATAAGTCCTATAGCCGTGACCGGCTCTCCCCTGCTTATGAGAGAATACACATCCGGGTCAAGCAAATGTTCAAAAAACAGTTTGGTCTCCGGGGTAATCATTTTAACCTTCATAAACT
>CAMNEA010000075.1 GCA_946536145.1 uncultured Butyrivibrio sp. | reverse complement strand
CCAAGAGCGGGTGATGGGAATCGAACCCACGTGTCCAGCTTGGAAGGCTGGTGTTCTACCATTGAACTACACCCGCGTGTAACTTATCTTGCGTCGGGGTGACAGGATTCGAACCTGCGACCCCCTGCTCCCAAAGCAGGTGCTCTAGCCAAGCTGAGCCACACCCCGTTACTCAAACCTATTGGCTTAAGCCGTAACGCAAGAGATATTATATAATGATTTTTCCTATGTTGTCAACAACTTTCATTAAAATTCTATTTTTATTTTTATCTTTTGGCTTTCCTTGCAAGATACAGACCTGCGATAAGCATCAGTATAACTGCAGATACAGCGCTTATGGCATAGGACAGCTTCTGAATAGCTGTCTTTCTGTAGGTCACCATTACGTGCCCGATTCCGCTGCGATCCTTTGGCATAAATACGCGGACATATCCGTTGTCATCATAAGCTTCGCCGACTTCAAGTTCTTCTACCGGGTTTTCGTCATTATCAAGGACATATGCCTTATATCCATAATAGTAGACATAGGGCATATCGTAGTATTCTTTGTCCAGGTCAAGCCACACCTCAAAGTATTTTGCGTTTTCGTGCTTAAACCCGTCAGCGCTGGTGCCATCATCGGCCTTGGCATTTTCGGGTTCTGTACAGGCAGATGGCTCGCACTCCACAGGAAGCCACTCAGCTCCCGAGACCTGATAGCCTTCCATCAGCATCTCTTTGTACAGGATCTCACGGGTCTCTCCTGCAGGATTTAAAAACCCGGGTCTTGCAGAAAATCTGGTAACAACGAGCACCGCCACGCAGATGACAGCCATAGCCGTTGTTTTTTCATTGATAACAGCCCCAAGAGAAGAATACTCACAAAGTGCTTCCCTGAAGGTCATGACTACGAACATCACCATCATTACGACCAGAAGATATTCAAACCTGTTTGTATATTCAAAAAAGCTGAGCACTTCACCTACTGCGCTGTTCCATACAGCCTTTGAGCACATGAACCAGATGATAAAAACCGAAGTAACAAGAATTGAAGTTATATCAAGCGGCATTCTCCTCTTTCTGATAAGCATAAGGAAGTAAAGCACAATCGATAATGCAAACAGGCCAAAATACAATATCCCTATATGGTCCGTGACCATCTTCCAAAAATCAGTGATGTGATCGGTAACACTGTACGCATTGTCGTTGAACACAATGAACTTGATATGAGCAACCTGCTCCATCGCGGGGAGCCAATACGCTGTCGTAAAGACCATCGCAGCAAGGCTTATACCGAAAAGTTTCAGCAAGATCACAGGCTTTTCCAGAATCTTCTTAATATGGATCAGCACTATTATGATCATCGCAAACATAAGTGTCAGAAATATCATATTGTGCGTCAGAAGTACCATGGTAAGTCCGACAGCATACTCTATATATCCGTGCTTTTTGTCTTCAAGCGCCTGCAGCAATCCGCACAGGGCAAGAGGAATGAAAAGATATGCAAAAAGGTGCGGCATACCTCCGCCGTCAAAGATATTCTGGTCATTGACCGCAGAATTCAGGATAAGGGTCTCTCCGATAAGTGCCATCCATCTGTTCCCTGTCAGCTCCTTAAGGCACTTATATGTAATAAGAGACTCCAGAAGGGTGATGAGAAACAGATATATCTTGATGGTGATCTCATATTCCGCACCAAGCGCTATCAGTGCAGCAGGCGGATATATAAGAATATCCGGATAAAAGAAACCTATCCCATAGCCAAAGAGCTTCATATGGGTAGGTCTTATTTTAGCAGGGAAAATTCCGGTCTGCAGGCTGTCAGCAAGGGTCATGATCCTTGCGTAATGAAACGGATTTTCAGCGCCCCTGGTAAATCCCTCTCCGAAATACGGGATCCAGAAAGCTATAATTCCAACAACTATAAGAAAAATAATGAATATTTCATCTCTTTTTATTTTTGTTGCTTTTTCTCTCATTACATTCCTTTACTAAAACAATATCCTGACTGTCACAAATATTTTACTTCACATGAGATCTGTGAATTCTCGATAGTGAGTATCAGATAGCTGGGTCTTCTCCCCTCCTGTCTTGGATAGGAAAGACTCCCGGGATTAAAGAGCCATACTCCTCCGACATTTTTGGCGACAGGTCTGTGGGTATGCCCAAAAAATATAAGATCCGCGTCTCTTGCAATTCCTTCAGCCCTGATATTCTCAAGATCCATTGAAACCAGATAATTGTGTCCATGGCACAAAAATGCCCTGTGCCCATCGAGGTCAAATTCCAATTCACGCCTAAGATCCGAAAAGAAATCGTTGTTTCCCGATACAAAATACACGGGGCAGTCAGCTGCCAAAGCAAACCTGCCCTCAGATCCCTCAAAATCGCCGCAGTGGATTATGCCATCAAGCGGCTCTTCTATATCAAGAACCTTATAAAAATTGTCGTCATGTCCGTGAGTGTCACTTACTACCAGATATTTATGCATCCGTTAAAACCACCATTAATCCCAATTTCATCAACAGCTTTTCATTAAAGGTTATCCCTTAGCAGCTCCGCCATCGCCCTGAGCGCCTTGCCCCTGTGACTTATCGCGTTCTTTTCATCGGGAGAGATCTCCGCACTTGTCTTTCCATACTCGGGCAGGAAGAAAATCGGATCGTATCCAAAGCCGTTTTCTCCGGCAATTTCATAACCTATCCTTCCCTCCATTGTTCCGCGTGTATCAAGCTTTTTTCCTCCCGGAAGGGCGGCTGCTATTGCGCACACAAACCTTGCGGTTCTGTCTTCGTCTTTTACGCCTTTCAGTCTTTCGAGGATTATACTGTTCTTCTCAGTATACGGAGTGTCTTTCCCAAGATATCTTGCAGAGTAGATACCGGGCTCACCGCCAAGAAAATCTATCTCAAGCCCCGAATCATCGGCAAGTACGATCGTCTCATCTTCCGCTGAAGGCTCCTTGTCCCTTAGAAGTTCATATATGGCATCTGCCTTAATCCTGGCATTCTCAGAAAAAGTACTTCCGTTCTCCTCAACATCAGCCTCCACTCCCGCCTCTTTCATCGAGAGTATCTGAGCATTCAGCCCTCCGAGTATGTCTCTTATTTCCTTCATTTTATCTTTATTGCCGGTTGCAAAAACTATTCTCATTTCATCACCTCAAACGCTTCGAGTATTCCGTTGTAAATCCCCTGCGCAAGATCCCGGGAGTAATCAAAGGCCTGTGTCTGTGCCGGATTCTCCTTATCCGGCAGCTTCTTAATACTGATGCATGCCGAAGGTATCTGCGATCTGTAAAGTACCTCTTCGTCGTCACCGCACGCAGCTATGCCGAGACAGTCATCCTGCGTGAGCGCAAGGCAGTTTCTCTCCATGATATCTGCAAATTCAGCATTGGACAAGCGGTTTAAAAAGAATCTGTCATTGTAATAAGTCCTCATACCCTCTTCTTCGCCGCTCTCATCTTCAATATCAAGCATCACAAGAATATCGGCTCCATCTCTTCCTGCAAACCACCTGCTCTTCTCATTATCAGAATCATTTGCATCAAGTCCGGTAAAGACAAAGCTTATGTCATGTTCCTTGTCCTGTTCGGATATGTCTTTTAGCAAAAGAGCCGTCTTCAGAGTGACATCTTCTGCTCCAAAGCCTGCCTCTGTATCCGTAAGGCTCCCGCTTACAGATGACATGTCAAGTGCAACAATCCTGCCGTTTTCCCCCTCCTGAATGTTATCTTCAAGGAGAGCCGCAGCAGCATCAGCCCTTACCCATGGCTTGCCGGTCGCTGCAACTACATCGGTCAGCAATATATTTTTCGTTGCAATCCTGCCTGTCATTAAAGAAAGTGAAAGAGCGGTGAACACCATCGTGCCGACTGCAACTCTTCTTAGTTCATTATTATTCATGGTTCCTGTCCCCCCTCCTTGGAGGTTTTGGTCCCATGAACTGATAAAAATATGTCTTCAACATTCCGTTGTATATCTTCCTGTTCCGGTCAGCCTTCCTGCCTATGTATTTCTCAGCATTCTCAAGGCCTGTTATAAGATACATCGACCAGGAGTCAAGCGCAGCATAGCGCTCTCCGATCGTCCTGTAAAGCGCCGGGAGCTGTGCCGATTCCCCAATCCTCTCTCCATAGGGCGGATTGGTTATGATAAATCCGTATTTCTTCCTGTGACTTAGATCGGCGATGTCCCTTGCCTGGAAGTGTATCATCTGCTCAACGCCTGCTTTTCTTGCGTTGATCCTCGCTATCTCTATCATCTCCGGGTCGATGTCGTAGCCCTGTATGTCAACCTGCACATCTGTCACGATCTCTTCCCGGGCTTCCTCACGTACATCATCCCAGTTCTTCTTCGTGATGAGATGTGTCCAATTCTCTGCAGTAAAATGCCTGTTCACGCCTGGTGCTATGTTCGCTGCCATCATAGCAGCCTCGATTGGTATAGTTCCGCTCCCGCAAAAAGGATCCACCAGTATCCTGTCACCATGCCAGGGCGTCAGCATTATGAGCGCCGCAGCCAGATTCTCAGCAATAGGAGCCTTGGACTCAAGCCTTCGGTATCCTCTCTTGTGAAGCGAATCTCCCGTGGTATCCAGAGCCACTGTAACCTCGTCCTTCAGTATAAAGACTCTGACAGGATAGTCCTGCCCGTCTTCTGAAAACCACTCCTTGTGATATGAGAGTTTCATCTTCTCCACCATGGCCTTTTTCATGATGGACTGAATGTCGGACGGAGAAAAGAGCCTGCTCTTAACGCTTGACGCTTTCTTAACCCAGAATTTTCCGTTTTCGGGGATATATTCCTCCCACGGCAAAGCCCTGGTCCCCTGAAAGAGGTCCTCAAAGCTCTCGGCGTGAAAGCTTCCCACCTTAATAAGTATTCTCTCTGCTGTCCTGAGACATATATTGGCGCGACAAACTGCATCCCCGTCCCCTTCAAAGGACACGCGGCCGTCAGTTACCTCCGTTATGTCATACCCAAGATCTGTAATTTCTTTTTTTAATACTGACTCCAGCCCGAAATGGCATGGAGCTATAAGTTCATATTTAACCATATTTTACATATTATAACAAAACACTCTAATACTCAATGATAGTATTTAAAAGATCCATCCTGTCACCGCAGTACTTGGTATAGACACTGCTCATGGCATCCCGAAATCTCATCTTCTCGTCTTTTGAGAGCTCGATCACGGTCACCCCTGCAGATTCCGCAATCTTTCTTGAGCTCTTTTCCCTCTCCTGCCAAAGCTGTCTCTGGTAAACAGCCGACTCCCTGGCGCACTGCTCAAGTACCCTGCGGTCACTTTCATCAAGCTTATCCCACACCGCCTTGGAACAGATCTGAAGCTCCGGCACTCTGGTATGTTCATCAATAGTATAAAATCCTGCCACGTTGTAATGGTTCATCGCTTCGTAGGAAGGCCAGTTGTTCTCAGCCCCATCGACAATTCCCCTCTCAATAGCCGAATAGACATCCGAATAGACGATTTTTACAGGCGTCGCCTTAAGAGCCGACACCATATCCGCCATCACATCCGATTCCTGGACACGTATCACCATGCCCTCAAGGTCTTCGAGGCATTTTATGGGCTCAGTGCTGTAGAAATTTCTTGCGCCCGCATCATACCAGGAGAGTCCTACAAGTCCGTAGTCCCTGGTCTTTAAAAGAAATTCATCCCCGATACTGCCATCCAGAACCCGCCACATATGCTCGGAACTGCTGTAGATATAGGGCATCTGAAGCACATTCATCTCAGGTACATACTCGGCAAGCTGCGACAGGGATACTCTGGCAAAGGCGATCCCGCCGTACATCATCTGCTTGATTACTTCGCTCTCACTTCCAAGCTCAGCGTCATATCTGACCAGGATTTTTATCCTTCCGCCCGTGCGCTCATAGACAAGATCTGCAAATTTCTGTGCTCCCAAAGTCGTAGGATAGTCCGCCGTCTGGTTCTCAGCATAGAAGAGCACATACTCGGGATCCGTGACAGTAGTCTTTTTGCTCCTCCACAGGAGGATCCTCGCGCTCACAAAAAGAGCAACAGCCGCAGCCAGGATGAGGACTGCTCTTATAATCCACTTCCTCTTCATTGTCCCAGCGCTCCCATCCTGTACTCAGTTGGAGTGACCCCGACAATCCTCTTAAATACTCTGGTAAAATAGTTGGCATCGCGATACCCTGCTTCTGTACTTACATCCTTAACATTGATGGAAGCGTCCTCCAAGAGCTCTTTGGCCCTGTCTATCCTGTAATTATTGAGATATGTTATGAAGTTCCTTCCGAAATTCTGTTTGAATATCTTGCAGAAATACACATCAGAGTAGCCAAGGACAGATGCCACATCCTGCAGGGCAATATCCTCTTTGTAATGCTCCTTGATGTATTCACTTATATCCCGCACCAGGGTATTGGACGATACATCTTCCTCTGCCGGGTCATTGCCACTGTTTCCGGCATTATAAAGTGGAGTCTCATCAGCTGATTCTTTGGCCTTATCGCACAGATAAAAAGCCCTCTCAAGAGCATTTATGATATCCTCATCCGACCCGGGCTTTAGCAGATAGTCAAGCGCTCTTACCTTTATCGCCTTCTTGGCGTAGCCAAAGTCATCAAAAGCTGTCAGGAAAATAATGCTGCAGTCGGGTTTTTCCTTTCTTATCTCCTCAGCGGCATCAAGCCCTGTCATCCCCGGCATCGCTATGTCAAGCAGGGCAACCTCACATCCTTTTTCCCTGAAAACCTTAACAGCCTCTATTCCGTTCTCAGCCAGAAATACCTCGACCTGTCCCGGGAAAAAATTCGTTATCTTTTTTAAAACCACCTGTCTCTCAATTGGCTCATCATCAGCCACAAGCACCTTATACATATCCCATCTCCAATCCTAGTTGCGCTTATCAGCTTCCTGCAGGGGGATGTTGATCGCTATGGTCGTCCCCTCTCCGGCCCTGCTGTCCAGATAGATGCTGCCATCCGGATACATGGCCTTGATCCGCCTGTTGATATTGCCAAGACCTATTCCCACAATATCCTCGTCCACAAGAGTATCCTGCCTGTCGTCAAGCTGCTTTCTGATGGCTTTGAGCCTCTCTTCGTCAATGCCTGTTCCCGTATCGGATATCGTGATAAAAAGCCTGTTCTCTTTGCTGTATACATGAACAGTTATCTTCCCTCCCTCAACCTTAGGGGATATCCCGTGTATCATGGCATTCTCGATAAGGGGCTGGAAGGTGAAGGTTGGAACTACTGTTTTTTCCTCATCCACTTCGCAGTTTACTTCATATTCAACTCTTGAACCAAAACGCATCTTCTGCAGATACATATAGTCCCCGGCAATCTTCAGTTCCTGGGACAAAAGAGCCTCCTTTTCCTGATTCTTGAGATTGTATCTGAAAAGTGAGCTCAGCGCCTCGATCATCTGCTCAGTCGTAGCGGCATCCTCGAGATTCGCCATTCCCGCTATCACATTGAGGGTATTGAAAAGAAAATGCGGATTTATCTGGCTCTTTAAGAGCTCAAGATTCATTGTCTCCAGCTGCTTCTCAATCTCCAGAGTCTCGACTTCCTGGGCATGAAGTTTATCAAGTGCCTCCCTCTTTTCCTCAAGGGCTTTTATGTACTCGCCGGTCGCGAATTTCATCTTGTTAAAAGCGGTGACCATCTCCCCGAGTTCATCCTTGTTGTCAACCACAACGTCATCAATAAAGAAATTGTTGGAGGCTATATTCCTCGATGCATTGGCAAGCTTCAGCACAGGCACCGAAAAGGTATTATCAAGCATTCTGGAAATCGTAAGTACAGTCACAAACAACACAACACCCAGCGCCGCCGCAAGAAACGGCACGCTGAATACTATAGGAGCCAGCTCACTGTAATCAAGGTTTCCTTCAAGCATTGTCACATCCATATACTTCTGGGCATAGGCCGAAAGATAGCTCTGCATACTGTAAACATCGTAGAGCTGATCCACATGCATCTTGTCCTCTTTGTAGTCAGCAAGTACCTGATTTCTGCTCCTTGCGTACTCCTCGTAGGCAGTGCGAAGCGCCTGGAGCCTGGCAAAGCGCTCATCTCCAAGCTTGCTGTAATCAAGAGGGACAGAGTATATCTCCTTTTTTGTCGATTGAGCTATACTCTCCCAGCCGCTAAAGCCGGACGGATCTGAAGTGCGGACATAGGTGTCAAAGGCTTCAATCTCCGCATTGATCGCAGTGACGATTTCTCCACCTTTTGCGTTGTCCTCCATAATGTCATTAAAATCGACCATGAAGAGCTTGACGATCCAGGCAACAAAAAGTATCGCCAGCAGAATTGTCGCAAGAACGCTTATGGTAAATGTTCTTATTTTATTTTTAATGGTGAGTGTATCCCAGAAGTTTCTTATCTTATCCATCTGTAAAAAACAAAAGAGGCTGCGTTATAGTTATACTCATAATTATAGCGCCGCCTCTTATAAATTACTATTTAAAACTAACCCCTTATTTTCCTGCACAGGAAATCGTAAAATGCATCCTTATCTTCCCCAAGGACTCTGTTTGTGAGCATATATCCGTGACTGTCATCCGACATGACAACTATCATATCACCCCTCTTGATGGCATTCCTGATCTTTTTCCACCTGATGTCTTCTCTTTTGCCATTAGCAGACACATGAACACCGCTGTCATCAAACGCAAGTTCCATGTTCCTTGGCATATCTTCAAGCTGCCTGACACTTCTGCCGTATACTGCAAGGGGCTGAATTACAGGGAAAAGAATTACACCGATTATCAAAAGGACCCTGCCCATGTCATTTGCAGTACCCCAAAATCTGATCGTAAGAAGGATCATCGCCACCGTAAATACAATATTAACAATCCCGAGCAGAGATCTGTAGGTTCTGGTCATAGCCATCTTCCACAGATCCGAAGCCTTAACATCGCAAATATACTCAAAATGCATAATATGATTCCAATCTTTATTTCATTAACAGGTTCGGCAGGAACATACTTATCTCAGGTATGAAGGTAAGGAGGATAAGTACCAGTATCATGCAGAGGTAGAAAGGCAGCGTAGCCTTTACAACTCTCTCCATCTGAACCTTACCTACCGCAGAACCGATGAACAATACTGCTCCGACAGGAGGAGTCAGAAGCCCGATACCACAGTTGAGCACTATCATTATACCAAACTGTACCGGATTGATTCCAATCGATGTTGCGATCGGAAGAAGGATTGGTGTTGCGATAAGAATGATCGGTGCCATATCCATGATACATCCGAGTACCAGAAGTATAAGGTTCAAAAGAAGTGCTATAAGTACAGGATTTCTTGTAAGTCCAATAATTGCGTTTGCAGCCAGATCAGGCACATGAAGTGTCGTCAGGCAGTATCCGAATATGCTCGATGTAGCGATCAGGATGAGCACGATAGAAAGTGTGTCGATACACTGTTCAAGTGTCTTCCATACACCCTTCCAGTCAAGTCCCTTGTAGATGAACACACTTACAAGGAGAGAGTAAATAACTGCTATGGCAGCTGACTCCGTCGCCGTAAACATACCTCCGACTACACCGACAACTACGATGATGACCGCAGCCAATGCCCAGAAAGATTTTCCAAGCTGCTCGATGAGTCTTGTAAAGCTGAACTTATCTCCCTTTGGATAATGGCGTTTCTTGGAAATGATATACGAACCTATCATCAGTGAAGCTGCCAGAAGAGCTCCCGGAATATAACCTGCAAGGAAGAGACTTCCTACAGAAACACCGCCCGCACTCATCGCGTAGATTACCATATTATGGCTGGGAGGAACAAGAAGTCCCTCGCATGAGGAAGTAATCGTAACCGCTGTGGAAAAGTCGTCGTCATAGCCCTGCTCTACCATCATAGGGATAAGGATACTTCCAAGAGAAGCTGTATCAGCAGATGCTGATCCGGAAATACCGCCAAAGAAATATGAAGCAACGATGTTTACCATCGCCATTCCTCCGGTCATCCAGCCAACACATGCATCCGCAAGTGCGATCAGTTTCTCGGAAATACCGCCGGTTCCCATAATACAGCCCATGGTAATGAAAAACGGAACCGCCATAAGGCTGAATGAGCTGATTCCCTTGACCATCTGCTGGCAGACGGTCGTCAGAGGAAGCCCCTGATAAAGGAGACAAAAAATTGATGAAAGCGCAACCGCATAGGCAATCTGAAATCTTAAAAATATCATCACGAGAAAGCTTACAAGAAGTACCGCGATCGCAGTTGTATTGACAGCCATCACTTATCACCCTCCTTTACAAAAAATCCTTTGATATGATTGTAAACAGCCTCAAGCTCAAAAACGAGCATCGCAACACCGGCAATCGGTATAGGGAAATACATCCAGAATCTTGAGACCTTGGGGAGGGATACATATGTGCCTTTGCTTCCTATAGTGGTTGCATATTTCCAACCAACTATGATCATGACAAGGGCAAGCCCCAACACAAATACATCATTCAATAGATCAAGTATTTTTACCAATGTTTTGGGCAGATATCTGTCAAGCGCAGTCATACGGATATGTGCGCCGCGCCTTATGGCAAGCGCCGCCGACAACACTGCCATGTAAGACATGAGAGTAAGGACTACCTCTTCACTCCAGGACGGATCCGGAATAAAAGGTACATATCTTCCGAGCACGCTCATACTGGTGATCAGAATATCTGCCACCAGAAGCACCTTACATATAAACAGCATCACCTTATAGGTCACGTCATATACAGGCTTGATCTTATCTACCGCCTTAAAAAAAGAATCCATATTATATAGTTTCCTTTCAGCTAAACCCTGCTTACATAAATCTGTCAGGTCTTCATAAATCATGAGATGCTTTGCCAAAGCAAGGCATCTCATGACACAAGTCTCCTGTATTTATAAATTACTTGCCAAAATCAACGAGCTTCTGGTAGTAATCCTCAAGTCCCTTGATGTTCTCTTCGATAACAGGCTTTACAGCTTCCTGCCAAGGTGTGATGTCATCAACTTCGATGATTGTTGTACCTTCTGCCTTGAGCTCGTCAAGAACTTCCTGCTCTTTCTCCTCAGAGATAGAACGGTTGTACTCAGATGCAGCCTTTCCTGCTTCCATAACTGCCTGCTGCTGCTCAGCTGAGAGCTTGTTCCATGCCTCATCTGTGATGATAACCTGGATAGCGCCAAGTGTGTGGCCGTCAAGGATCATGTAAGGAGCAACTTCCTGGAAGGAGTTTGACTTGTAGTTAGCGATAGGCTGCTCAGCGCCGTCAACAACACCTGTCTGAAGAGCTGAGTAAAGCTCACCAAAGCTTACAACTGTAGGAGATGCGCCAAGGCCTTCAACAAGACCGT
>CAMNEA010000074.1 GCA_946536145.1 uncultured Butyrivibrio sp. | reverse complement strand
CTCATCACGGAGCAGTTGCATTCGGACACTTCGGAAAGAGCCTGTACGAGGTATTTAAGTATCTCGGAGCTGAGACGATCGGCTACAACCAGCCTGCATCACTTCCATATCCGACAGAGAATCCTTTTGCCTGATATAAGTATTTGTAATCTTAAATGAATGTTTTTCGCATAATAAAAAGCTGTCGTAATAATGCGGCAGCTTTTTTGCGCGAGAATGACCTTTGCGGCATTCTGTTTTATATCTTTAAGTGCTTGAATTACGCCATCTGTTTGAGCCTGTGGGAGCAGCCGCAAACGGCACACTCTTATAAACTGTTACTCTGGGATCGGTGGCTGCAAAGCCTTTAATCTTTCCATTTTTAACCTCTGTTTGTCGCAACATGATCATAATCCCCCTAAATGATTTATAGATGCAAAAAAATCTGTCATAATAATGATAATTAGTTTATTATTCAATTTCCTATCATTTGAAGGCTTATTTTTTTCAAATGTTGCTATTATATAAATAGTGACCGGGAGGAATAGTATGAAAGAAGAAATCAGAGAGCACTTGTTTTCGTTGCAGGATATTAAATACAGGGATTTTCAGTCAGGGCTTATTCCGGGAAAGGGAAGCGAAGTGATGATAGGCGTCAGGACGCCCCAGCTTCGGAAGTATGCAAAGGAGCTCTATAAAAACTGTGATGTAACAGAGTTTCTGAAAGACCTGCCACATGAGTACTTCGATGAAAATCAGCTCCATGCCTTTATTATTTCTGAGATCAGTGATTTCGATAAATGTATAAACGAAGTTGAGTTCTTTCTTCCTTATGTCGACAACTGGGCAACCTGTGATCAGATGTCACCCAAGGTGTTCAAAAAACATAAAGAAGAACTGCTGAAAAAAATAAGAGTATGGATAAAATCCGATAAGACCTACACGGTGAGATTCGCTATCGGGATGCTGATGCAGCACTTTCTGGATGATGATTTTGATACGGAGTATCCTGAGATGGTTGCAAATGTCAGATCTGATGAATACTACATAAATATGATGATCGCATGGTATTTTGCCACGGCTCTTGCCAAACAGTATGAGATAGTTCTTCCATTTATTGAGAATAAGCGACTTGATACCTGGACCCATAACAAGACTATCCAAAAAGGAGTTGAGAGCTACAGGATAACTGCGCAGCAGAAGGAGTATCTAAGAACACTTAAAATCAAATAGCTGCCAAACCGAGCTGTGTCAGTGGTCTTTTGTTTAAATTATTGGTATGATTATGAAAAATTCTAAGCACGAAATGAGAATAATCAGGAAATACGGAAATGACATCCTGGCATCAGACAAGTTTAAAGATGCTCGTAAGCAGATCCATCACTACAAGTCTAATGTAGCTTCCCATTCAGTTCTAACAGCTATTTCAGGGCTCAGGATTTGTCATGCCTTACGAAAATTCGGCATCAAGGTTGATATGCGCAGAGTTGTGAGGACAGCTCTTTTACATGACCTTGGCATGGTAGGAAGGGATGATCTGTATCGCAATAGCTATGAATGCTGTTTGCGTCATCCCGTAAATTCGGCCAATATATCTAAGCAAATCTGGAAAGGGATAGATGAGAAGAGCGTGGCAGCGATAAAAAGCCACATGTGGCCGCTATCCTTACACGTACCGAAAACCAGAGAAGCTTTTGTGTTATGTATGGCTGACAAGGCAGCATCAATAAAAGATCTGATCAAAAAAACATTATAAGGAAAAGATTATGAGTAGAGCAAAAACAAAAGAAACAAAAGCAAATGTAAAAAATGGCGTAGTAAGAATGGTCTTTGCGCTCCTTTCCATAATAGTTGAAGTTGTTTTGATCATCTTTATTTTGATCACTATGAGTACGAAGCTTGTATGGTTTTCTGCAGGCTTTTCGCTTCTTGCTCTTGCGATTGTACTGTATCTGTATGGCAAGAAGGAATCTGCTTCAATAAAAATGCCCTGGATACTTCTTATACTGCTTGTCCCTATAGCAGGGCTTTCTTTCTATCTCATGGTAGGACAAAATCGTGGAACGAAGACGATGAGAAAGAGGTATGAAGAAATAGACAAAAAGCTCTTACCTCTTTTGCCTGACAACGAAAAGGAGCTGAATGAGCTTAGGGAAAAGCTGCCGTATGCTGCCAATATCGCGCATTATCTCAAGGAGTATTCTTCTTACCCGGTTTATAAAAATACGGATATAGTATACTTTGACGATGCCCTAAAGGGTCTTGAGTCTCAAAAGGAAGAACTAAGGAAGGCCAAAGAATACATTTTCATGGAGTATCACGCCATAGAGGATGCTGAGAGCTGGCATGGCATACAGGAGATCCTTGAGGATAAGGTAAAAGAAGGAGTAGAGGTAAGAGTCTTTTACGATGATATGGGCAGCATCGGGTTCGTAAATACCGACTTTGTAAAAAGGCTGGAGAATGTCGGTATAAAGGCCCGGGTATTTAACCCGTTTGCACCGGGGCTTAATATGTTCCTCAATAACAGGGATCACAGAAAGATCACTGTCATAGATGGAAAAGTGGGCTTTACAGGCGGATACAACCTGGCCAACGAATATTTTCATCTGACAGCGCCCTTTGGATTTTGGAAGGATACGGGGCTCAAGCTTGAGGGGGATGCGGTAAGAAGTCTTACCATTACATTTCTTGAGATGTGGAATGCGGTAAAGGAAAACGATGTTGATGATGTATCTTTTGGCAGATATCTAAAATACTACGACTACAAGGCAGCTGATGACGGTTTTGTAGTTCCCTACGCAGACAGCCCAATGGACAAGATACATGTCGGTGAGGATGTATATATGAGCATAGCAAACTCTGCGAGAGACTATGCATGGTATATAACACCTTATCTCATAATAACGGATGAAATGATAAGCGCCCTTTCTCTTGCAGCCAGAAGAGGAGTGGATGTAAGGATAATCACACCGGGTATCCCGGATAAAAAATTAGTCTACAGTGTTACCAGATCATACTATAATGTTCTGGCTGAAAATGGCGTAAGGATATTTGAATACACACCGGGATTTTGTCATGCCAAGATGTCCGTAAGTGACGATACGGTAGCAACCTGCGGAACCATAAACCTTGACTATCGAAGCCTGTATCACCATTTTGAGAACGGCTGCTTTATTGCAGGAAGTCATGTGGTTGATGAAGTGAAAAGAGATTTCGTCGAAATGTTCAGTGTTTCCAATGAAGTAACTCAGTACTATATATCAGACAGAGGGCGGTTCCTGAGATTCGGGCAGATGCTTCTAAGACTTGCAGCGCCTCTGCTTTGACTAATTCGGTATCGGAACAAAGAGTCGCAAGCGACTCTTTGCGCGCTTGTGCGCGCAAGCTTTAGCTTGCAAAATTCATCTGCGCACAAGTCGCATCCTTAGCGGAGCGCTTTTTATTCAATAGGAAATCCGAAGGAATTTCCTATTGAATAAAAAAAGCCGGAGAGTGCATTTCTGCATTCTCCGCCTCTTAATATCAAAGAGAAATATGCTGTGGAAGTCCACCTACAAAAATAGGAGTGAGCTCTGCCTGAATAAGCGGATAAGCATAATCAATAAATTCCTGCTTCATCTGTGTATGGTCTTCGCTGACCCACTCGAGAGGGACTTTCTTCTCAAGGTTTGCAATCTCTGAGATGGGATGAAGTTCGGTGGTGCACTGATAAGGAGCGTTTGAGATACGCTTTAATGCAACCATTTCTCCTGTGTGTCCCTCAAATGCAGCCTTCACTGCGGCACCGCCAACCTGGTAGGCCTCCGTTATATCGGTTCTGCTTGTAAGGTGGCCGGCACATCTCTGGAGAGTTGAGAGTTCTATGCAGCGTGTCTTGGTGTCCAGATTTTTAGCAACTGTGTTAGCGAGGAATCTGGCAGTTCCTGTGAGACTCTTGTGACCAAATGCGTCAACTGCGTGAACGTCATCAGAAAGCTCGCAGACATATCTGCCATCTTCAAGCTTAACGCCCTCTGAAACCGCAATTACGATACTGTTCTTTTTTTCCTGCATCGCTTTTACTTTTTCAATAAATCTTTCAACATTGAAGGGTACTTCGGGGAGGCAGATCATATCAACACCTTCGCAGTCCCAGCCTTTTGCAAGTGACGCAGCTGCTGTAAGCCATCCTGCATTTCTTCCCATTATTTCAACTACAGTAACATATTTTGTTCCGTAAACTGTGGCATCTCTGATGATTTCTTTCATTACAACGCCGATGTATTTGGCTGCTGATCCATAGCCGGGAGTGTGGTCGGTAACTGTAAGATCATTGTCGATGGTCTTGGGAACACCAATGAACCTGATATCGCTGCCGTTTTCGGCGCCGTAGGCTGAAAGCTTATTTATTGTGTCCATGCTGTCATTGCCGCCGATATAGAAGAAGTAGCCGATATTAAGTTTAGTAAGTTTTTCAAAGATCTTTTCATAGACTTCTTTAGCACCTTCGTCATCAAGGGCAGGGAGCTTGTATCTGCAGCTTCCAAGATAGCTTGATGGTGTGCGCTTTAAAAGCTCAATGTCCATGGGCTTTGAAAAAATCTCTGTCAGATCAACATATCTGTCCTCAAGGAACCCCTGTATGCCGTTGCACATACCGTATACATGCTCTGATCCACGGCTCTTTGCAGCCTCGAATACCCCTGCGAGGCTTGAGTTTATAACAGAAGTTGGTCCGCCGGATTGTCCTACAATTGTGTTTTTCATTACCTGTACCTCCATCGTTTCATCCAAAAATGTGCACAATTTTTGCTTTGTCATTTAGGAATTTTTATAGCTTTTTGCTTGATAAAAGTATGATAGCACAATAAAAAAGCAAGTGTAAGCGCTTACATTATAATAAAAGTAGATTTTTTTGAACTAACTTGTAGAAGCTGATTCTGTTTTTTTCGTGACGACGGCAAATTTGTGGAACATGTTCCGGTCAAACCACATATAATCACAAGAGCCAATCCCAAGTTATTGCCCGACGAGGAATACGAGGTAAAAAAGGTCTATCCGGAGGTATACAACAGCACCAGCAATAAGAGGATCATGACCAGGTGGCTTAGGGATGAGGAGACTGTCAGCGCACTGAGTGAACATCTGCCGGTTATGAAACTGATGCAGGGAATCGCCTTCTCATTGAAAAAGCAGGGCGAATCCGGTGTTGTGGATTTTTGATTAGTCTTGGTGACAAGATAAGAAGCATCATCAATTACTGTTGAAATTGAAATTTATGAATTTTGGTGGTAGCCTCTAAAAATTTTACGTGTGGTTTTGTAAAAAGCTTTTTCCGACAGTAATAAATGTGATGACAATTAAAGATATTATCTTTCTATTGTGATAATATATTGATAATAACAATCAATATATATAAAAAAGCATAAAATATCAGACTATTCACTATACAACTTGTAGTTTAGACTGGTATTGCAGCTTATTCTTACTTTTGAAAAGGAGATTTTTCGATTTCAACAGTAAGAAAAATAATTGACTACGTGCGATATTTAAATATTTCATTTGCAACAGTAAATAATGTTCGCAATATAGATTATTTACAAATGTATCATTGATTGTATAATAATCATCAATTATAACACTACAATTTTGTTCTGCTGGTTTGCATAGAACGATAATCGCTAAATGGTTAGAAGCCTTAATATGAGCTAATATTGATGTTGAAAAGGCAAAGTCCATCGAAGTAAACCATATGATAGAGAGGTATCTCAGAAACAAGCCTGATCTTAAGGAAACAACCAAGGGAACATATCGGTATATGTATCTGCATCACATCCATGATACATTTGGAAAAAGAAAGATCGCCGATGTTAAGTATTCCGATATCAAAGGCTTTTATTACAAACTGATCATTGAGAAGGGGCTCAGTGCTACTACAGTGGATCACATCAATACGTTGCTGCATCCTGCATTTCAGATGGCGGTGCGTGATGAACTCATCAGATCAAATCCTACAGATGGTGTCATGAAAGAGATCAAGGGCAGCAAATTCTGGGAAGTCCCAATGTGTAATTAGATACATTTTTAACGGTTTTTTAACGCATTTTTTGATACAATTTAATAATAACGTGGTAACGTATTGGTGTGGGAGCGAGTAATCTGACACAATCTCAATGGAAGAAAGTGATACTATGAAACAGACAGCCGAAAAGCTAATACAAGTCAAGTATAAAGAGGCGCCTTTTGGGACTATAGGAGTCATGTGCGTTCTGTCACTGGCCTGTATAGCGATTCTGATAAGGAATGGCATTTTAAGAGATGGTTCTGATAATATAGCTCAAATTGCCTATATTTTCTGCCTCGTTTTTTTGACAGTTCTATCAGGGTATATGAGCATAAAAAAACAAACTGCCGGAGTAATGAGATTTTTTATGCTCCTTCTCATAAATTTGTATATCGCAGTTTTCTTTTCCGCTCTTTTAAACAGTGTTTACGGGATACCGCAGTATGCCCATCAGTTAGCCGTTTTTTCTACTTTGAGTTTTTTCTTTACCATGCTGTGCTTTCTTACATTATGGCTTTATCTGAAACAGTTTTTTGAAGAGTCAGCCATTACCCACATTGTTACCACATTCATTTCCGCCGGGATTGCCATTTATTCCGGCGCCTTAATTCTCAATTTTCACAGGCCGGTTGTCTTTTTGGTCACTGGTAATGGTGTTTATTCCGCCGATGTGCCGGACTATATCAGCGTGATCATAGATTTTTTCTGCATTTTCTCATTGTGTGCCGCCACACTGTTTTCGAAATGGAGCAGGACTCGGAAACTTGGATTTTTGTGCTGTGTTTTATATCCTTTACTGTTTTCGGTGCTTTCTATGAATCTGTATGTTTCAAATAATGGTGTTTCCATTTTGGGGCTTCTTAATATCGTAGTAATTCTGCCAATCTGCCTTATTTTCTTTAATGCTAATGATGAGCTTGAGAAGGATATTCTAAGGCGTGAAAAGCAGCAGACAGAGCTTCAGGTATCAGCCATGATCTCACAGATGCAGCCTCATTTCCTATATAACTCTCTGGCAGTCATTGCGGCTCTATGTGAAGAGGATCCAACACTTGCCGCGAAGGCCACTAATGCTTTTGCAGACTATCTTCGTGAAAATATCAGCTTTGCGAATAAAAATGTCTCCATCTCATTTTCGGAAGAGCTTAGCCATATAAAAATCTATGTCTGGCTTGAGAAACTTCGTTTTCCAAACAAGCTGAACATTGAATATGATATAAAATGCGAGGAGTTTCCGGTACCTGCATTGTCAGTGCAACCTATGGTTGAAAATGCCATAAAACACGGCATCTGTAAAACAAAAGAGGGAGGAACGGTCAGAATCAGCTCGTTTGATACAAATGAGTATTATACCGTTACGGTATCTGATAATGGAGCAGGATTCGATGTTTCACATGCTTCCTTCGATAACAGAGAGCATTTAGGCATAGAAAATACCCGGTACCGTATCCGGGAAATGGTGGGTGGGAGTCTCGATATTGTAAGCGCCCCGGGAAAAGGTACTACCGTAACCATAAGGATCCCCAAATGAGTTGTGGAAATATCCCGGCTATTGTGAAATACATTGGAGGAAAGAATGAGAGTACTGGCTGTAGAAGATGAAGTTATACTGTTAGGGCAATTAACCAATAGAATTCGTGAGGCTCTGCCGGAAGCAGAAATCGTATCCTTTGATAATGCTGATGATGCTCTTGATGCTTTGGCGCAGGAAGTTGTCGATATTGCTTTTTTGGATATTGCAATTGGGCATATGACGGGAGTTGAGCTGGCAAAACGTATAAAAGCTGTATGTCCTCACTGCGACATAGTCTTTTGCACGGGATACAGCGAATATGCACCGCAGGCTTTTGAACTTGGTGCAAGTGACTATCTTATGAAGCCGGTGACGCCGGAAAAGATAGGACACGCTCTATCACAGCTTCGGCATACTTCAATAAACAAGGATACAAAACAGGGACTATATATTCGATGCTTTGGCGATTTTGAAGTCTTTTATGACGGTGAGCCTGTTGATACCTTTACAAAACGCTCCAAAGAGCTATTAGCTTATCTGGTCAATAAAGAAGGTATTCTCTGCCCTACATCTGAAATCTGTAACATAATTTTTCGGGGCAGCTCAGACTCTTATCTACGCGTTGCGAAAAAAGACCTCAAGGCAATCCTTCGCGATATTGGAAAGGGAGATGTTTTGGTAAGTGGTTGGGGAGTGCTGGGTATAAACAGAAAAGAAGTGCGGTGCGACTACTTTGATTACCTGGATGGAAAACCGGGTGCATTAAATCTGTATAAAGGAGCTTATATGTCGCAATATGAATGGGCATGGGGAAAAGTTGTCAAATGATAAAGGAAGCTGACGAAACATGAAATCACGGATTCACTTATCAGAGCATTTTACATACAGTAAATTACTTATGTTTACGCTGCCGTCCATTGTGATGAATATCTTTCTTTCCCTGTACATCGTTGTGGATGGTTATTTTGTCGCTAATTTTACAGGCAAAACAGAATTTGCGGCTGTCAATCTGATCATGCCAGTACTGAATATACTCGGAACTATCGGCTATATGTTCGGAGTAGGAGGCAGCGCACTGATCGCGAAGACCTTAGGGGAAAAGAATCATGAACAGGCGAATCGTATGTTTTCTCTGATTGTACTGGTGTCATCCTGTTTGGGGATTCTGATGACGGTGTCGGGGTTTATATTTATGGGTCAGATCACAGCCATGCTGGGGGCGGAAGGAAAGCTGCTTGAAAATAGCGTGCTATACGGTCGGATCTTTATTCTGGCACTGCCGGCATGGATATTAGCGTATGAGTTTCAGCTTTTCTTTGTTACTGCTGAAAAACCTGGGCTGGGACTGGCTGTCACAGTATGCGCAGGTCTTTGCAATATTTTGCTCGATGCAATTTTTATCATCGTCTTTAAGTGGGGAATTGTGGGGGCGGCGTTAGCTTCGGCTCTAAGCCAGATTGTGGGAGGTGTGTTTCCTCTCATGTATTTTATCTGCAAAAATAACAGTCTCCTTAAGCTGGTAAAACCTGCGTGGGATGGCAAGGCGCTTTTTAGATGTATAACAAACGGTTCTTCGGAATTCATGGCTGAAGCCGCCGCATCTTTTGTAGGGATCATCTACAATGTGCAGCTGCTTAAGTATGTAGGGGAAGACGGAGTTGTTATATATGGTATGTTGATGTATGTCAGTCTTATCTTATCTGCAATGTTTGTAGGATATTCTAATGGGATAGGGCCTGTGATCGGCTATCACTTTGGTGCACAGGATCATCGGGAACTTAAAAACCTGCGAAAAAGGAGCCTAATGATTATCGGACTTTCTTCAGTCTCGATGTTTGTTCTTTCGGAAATACTGGCGCATCCGTTTTCCGCTATGTTTCTACACGGGACAGAAAAACTCCTGCCATATGCCGTACATGCTTTTCGCATTGTCTCTGTGGCATACTTGTTTACCGGGATGGCGATTTTTGGTTCAGCCTTCTTTACTGCATTGAACAACGGCCAGGTATCGGCGCTGATATCTTTTATGCGGAACTTTGTGTTTGAGCTCGGGGCAGTGATCCTGTTACCGATATTGTTTGGGATAGATGGCATATGGTATTCGGTTGTTTTTGCAGAGCTGATGTCAGCTGCCGCCGGAGGAATATTTATGGTTGCCCTTAAAAAAAAGTATCAATACTAGTAGATAACTAATGGCTACATAAGATGTAAGAGAGCCTGTCAATGGGTAGAAAAATCTACAAATTGACAGGCGCTTTTTTGGGTACCTTTTTTTCTTTTTTTACGGACTTTTAACATTTTATTGAGTAGAATGATAAAACACGAAAAAGCGTGAAAGCATTATCGCATCTGACAGGTCGAACCTGTGCGTAAGAAAGGAGAAAAATATGAAAGCAGACAAGATCTTCAAAAACGCAAAAATCTTTACGTCGGACAAGGACAATCCGCAGGCGACTGCCCTTGTGATAAAGGACGGGAAATTCGTCTATGTTGGAGACGAGGCCGGACTTTCTGAGTATGAAGGAGATGTTACGGATCTGGACGGCAAGTTTATAATGCCCGGCATCATAGACAGCCATGTTCATGTAACCATCCCTGTTGGATTTGAGTATGCGGACATGGGAGAGCGCCTTGAGCCTAATGGCAAACAGGAAGCACTTGATATCATGGCAAAATATATCAAAGAGAATCCCGGTGAGGAGCGTTACAGATTTTTGCTGGAGAAAAGGTTCCTGAACGGAGAGGATATCGTAAAAGAAGATCTTGACGCGATATGTCCTGATGCCGAGCTTCAGATTCAGGAAGGGGAAGGGCACAGTATCTGGGTTAACTCAAAGATACTTGATAGGCATGGCATTACAGATGATACGCCGGATCCTATACCTGGACTTGCTGAGTACGTGCGCGATAAGGACGGACATGTGACCGGAAATTGTATTGAAGGCGCAGCGGAGATTCCGATCATTCTCGACAGCGGAATGGAACTGACAGATGAACAGGTTGATGCAGCGCTTAAACGCTGGATAGATTTTTCAGTAGAATACGGTGTGTGCGCGGTATTTGATGCCGGTCTTCCGGGGGATGCAAAGTTCCATGAGAAGGTATATAAGCGCCTGCTTGAGCTGGATAAGCAGGGAAAACTCCCCATTTATGTTGACGGCAGTCTTGTTATCAATGCGGAGAGGGATGCCAAAGAAGGCCTCGAGGAGGTGAAACGCTTACATCGCGAGTATGACACAGAGCACCTGAAGGTTCATACCATGAAGATCTTTATGGATGGCACTCAGAAGATTCATACGGCGGCCATGGTCACCCCTTATGTGGATGTAGGTACACTTGGAGCTACTGCTTTTTCTGCAGAGGGGATAGCAGAGCTGTTGAAGAACCTAAATGATGCGGGGCTGGATCTTCACCTTCACACCGTTGGTGAGCGTGCATCCCGCACGGTGATGGATGGCGTAGAGATAGCCAAAAAGGAAATGGGAGACAGCTTAAAGGTCAGAGTTACCTGCGCACATCTGGAGATTGAGGACGATGCGGATCTGGGTCGTTTTGCAAAGCTTGGCGTGATTGCAAACTTTACACCGCATTGGCACGCAGGAGACCCCAGTTACGCTGCTACCTGGCTCGGTGAGGAACGTGCCAAAAAGCAGTTCCGCTGCAAGACGGTTTGGGATAGCGGCGCTTTGGTGGCATGGTCCAGCGATAATATCGTCTTTGGAGATTTTATGCCCTGGAACCCATACCTTGGCATGGAGATTGGTATGACCCGTAAGGCAACTGAAAAGACCAGGGTTCCTGAATATGCGAGATGTGCTACGGTATTCCCTCCCGAAAACGAGAGGATGAACATTGAAGAAATGCTGCTTGGATTTACGATAAACGGTGCGTTACAGCTTGGTATAGAAGATAAGAAGGGTTCCATTACTGCCGGCAAGGATGCGGACTTCCTGGTATTTGACAACGATCTGCTCACGGCTGAACACGAGGGCTTCAGCTACAACAAGCCGAAGGATGTGTATTTTGGCGGTAAGAAAGTAAACTGACTGAGTATTTCAGA
>CAMNEA010000073.1 GCA_946536145.1 uncultured Butyrivibrio sp. | reverse complement strand
ATTTCTTTTTCATAACACCCCTTCAGTGAAATACCTGAAGGGTCCTCCCTAAAACAGCGCCGTGGCTTTATGTCACGGCGTTATATATGTCTTGATATCCAGTCCATCAGGACATCAACCACGTATGCCTGTTCGTCATGATTAAGCTCTTTTCCTGTCGGTATATGATGCCACTTTTCCAGACATCCTCTGCAGCAACAGCCTGTAGCATGCTGCGCTATAAAAACCGGGTGCCCTCTCATAGGAGTCTGCCTGCCATCATTTTCCGGATTCTCAGGTGCCAGACGCTTTAAGACAATGTCAGCTGCATGCTTTCTGACCGTATCCATTCCCTTTTCAGCAACATATTCTTTATCCTTCACAGAGAGTTTAAATCTGCTCCTGAAGTCTGACTTACCAAGCCTTGTTATACCAGTTTATCGGAACGATAGCCATTCCTCTACTTAGTAGCCGGAACCAGAGAATTTTGAAATACTTTTATTCTACTTGAATCATCATAAACCTTACTATATCGAATATGCGATGAATCAGACCTGAGATTTGTAGGCATATACCCTGGAGCCTCAAATATAGTATCTTCATCAGCCGTCATATTTGCCATTTCTTGCGTAGTCCTGTTGAAATAATAATGGCACACATTATATTGAAGCGCTTCATCTGCTTCATAGGCATCGCATAATGCTTGATTCTGTTTTGCCAACCTTGACGATTCAAAGTCATCCCAGGTTGCGTCAACTTCATACCAATTTCCATCAATATAAACTACATTCCATGCATGCCCACCCTGATCTTCATTGATTGCATTTATCTGATTTGCATTCCCAGAAACAGTTCCGCATGGGATTCCGGCTTGATGAAGCAAGTATTCAAATGCCATAGAATAATAAGGACAAAAACTATGTAAGAGACTGGAATCCTTTTTTTGATTTTCTTACCGAATTTGTCTTATAACGTTGCTTTTTTCTGTGATTTTTGTTAAAGCGGACGATTTTATCACTCATACATCAGAAGATTTCTATCAGGTGTTGTTCTTCAGTTACATTTATTATTCTACAATAGATGGTGTTAAATCAACAATGATACTCTTCCTGTAAAAAGCTTTTCGTGAATCGCGGGTGAAGTTATCGTTGTCAACAAGCTTAATTTCCAAATCATAACCCTCTGCAATTGAATCTATCTTTTCCCGGTTCTGATATAACTGATAAGTTCCTCTATATCATCAAATTCATCATAGTCACCCATAATTCCTTCCCTATGATAAACGATTCCTGCCTGCTCATTCCGTTCTAGGCAATCCAGGAGTTCTTCAATGCCAAATCTTCTGGCAAATTCTGCAAATGCACGCGGCTTGATTTTCTCTGCATACAGACCCTTTCGACATTCTACAGGCTCACATTCGTAGCAGCCATTCAGATTCTTATTGATTCCACATCTGCGAACCTCACACCATTCTGCATCCTTGCACCAGGAAAGTTCCATGAACCCATCCCTTTTGCACCCTTTACAGGTTACATTCTCAGAACACAAACAACATGCCAGCCCACAACGGGCAATTCCAAGTTCTCTCTTCATCCCAAATCTCCTCGTTGTCGTTTAAAGGGTTATTTTTTATAGCACAAGCTGTACCTCGTCACGCCGTTATCTGCCGTTACGGAATTGTATAATTCACAGCCAAAATGTTTATACATCTCTGCGTACTCTTTCATGTCTGTATCAAATAGAAGTGGTATCTCCAGTGTATCTGACATATTCTTAGCATATGTCACCATTTCCGATGCAATCCCTCGTCCTTGATGTTCTATGTCAACACAGACCATCAGCGCATCAAGATGCCGCCTCTTTGCATACTTTTCATTAGAGGAGCCGATCTGTTTTGCAAATTCCAAAAGGCTCCTTAATTTCGAGAATTTGATACTTGTCAGCATTCTGAAAAGCATTATTACTTGAGGGAGTTTGTGTGCATTTCCAGAATCTTCCAGTCCGATAAGCCCTGTATAATCTTCATTTGCATATAATGCCCCAGCCTGATAAACGTAATCCACATATAAAGCCATGTACTTCATGACATATTCACGCCGTTCATCCTCCGAACCCCAATCATGAAAAAGTTCATTGGAAACAAAAGCTTCGCCAACAATCCTCTGTATCTTTTCAAGTTTCTCTTTTGATATATGTTCTACTCTACTTACCATTATTTCAAGTGCCCCCTAATCGGCTTCTCATTGACTACTGGCATAATCTTATATCAAAGATACTCCATAAATATCATAGGATGAGCTGTGCAAAACGGAGTCTGTGCCATATACATTCCCAAAGTGTCATCATTGTCATCCATGAGAACTACAGACTCAGGCGAAATACCCGGAAACAGTTCTTCCACCTTACTGATAACAATCTGCGGTTTTTCTTTTGCCTCCAGAGTATAGAAGCAATGTGAAGCAGGAATTCCATAAAGCCTTTCCACCATCTCTGATTTCCATGCCTCATGACCGTGTGGTTCCCTTGATATGCAAAAGAGCCTGTTAACATCGTGTCCGCTTATGTAGTCATAAAGAGGCTTAAGTCTCTTACAATCAGTGTAGATATTTACATCACGAAACTCAGGCGTTCCATCGAGCTCATGATGCGCATGATGCTTTCCATAGTTATAACTGGTCAGTGTTCCATCTATATCAAAGAATACAACTGTATCAGGTTTATGTAGTATTTCCCATATATCAGACATCATTTTCTCCAATCCTTAATTCTGTTACCTCTTCAATGCCTGTATTCCGGCACCTTTCCCATGTACTGCACCGCTATCCTATTCTCAGGATGCACATCTACAAGGTAAAGCACTGAAAGGAAGACCCATTCCAGCGGCTTCATGATTATATACACCACATCAGCCTGCCATTTCTTTCTGATCAGTTTTGCAACAGGGAATCCATATCTGTCATAAAAACTTCTTACAGTTCTGTGTAACCGAGGTGTCTTTTCCTGGATGACTTCCTCAAAAGCATTTGCTATACAAAGCTGTCTGTTAACGATAACCTCATGTCCATGGCGCACACCTTTGCGGATAGGTTTCACTATTTGCCTGTGACCTCCGGCTGCTACAGTACAGAGATAATGCTCATCATAGTACAGATTTGGAGGTGCCTGTCTCTGGGATAAGGCCCAGTCACTTGTCTCTGTCCAGGCTTTTACAATGGAGTCCGGAGCCTGACCAGACAAAACTAATACCATTATGATGATCCCCAGGAGTGGGAACATCAGAAGCACAGCAAGTGCAGGCCAGAGATTTGCATTTTCCAGAATCTTCTCTGAGAAAGTCAGAATCGGTTCAGCCTCTATTTTCCCCATCTCCATGTTCATGGTGTTCCACTCATGAATCTTTTTCAATATAGTCCTTGCTGACATCAGGATACAGCACGCCGGAAGAATCAGTAGAAAAAGATCAACAAGCTCTAAACTGCCCGGCTTAAGTTCAAAGACCTGGATCGTGAGAACAATAAGCTGAATGATTCCGAGATACATTGCAGATATCGAAAGAACTACAACCAGCGGAGCCATATTTTCAATGTGGACATACTGAAGAACCAAATATCCAATGATGGAAATTATGAATATCACAAATACTGTTACCCCGGCTTTAGTATATATAGGAGTATGCCTTGATGCATTACTAAGCTGCGCTTCCCAGTCAGCACTTTCTATATTTTTAACCATAGCCAGGAATATGACTTCATATATACTTCCGAGTACAAGAGACATCAAATCAAAGATACGAATACCTTTCATCTGATTCCCCTTACTCTCACACACAAGACCTATTATCTCTAAAACCAGAAGCAATATTGGCAATATAATAACGGCTCCAACAAATGGTGCTGCAAACATGCCATCCCAAAATAACGCAGCAATACTTCCTCTCCCCTCAATCAGACGTTCAAGATTAGATACTAATGATAATACTCCCCCAGCCACCAATGATACTATTATCAAAGATATCACCGGATGCTTTTTTATAAGTTCCATCCACTACTCTCCCCATACTCTCTCCATATTTTCCTAATCAAAACCCTTTCCTCTCCCTGGCCTTCTGGATCAGCTCCTCAGCTTCCTTAAATGCTCCCGGGAGATATTCTGCCTGCCACTCCTTGCCCTCTTTTTCTTTACGCTTGATCTCAGCCCAGGCTGCATGGAGTTCTTCTTCAGTAGCAAACTTCATGTCTCCAAACACATGTGGATGCCTTCTGACCATCTTATCTGAAATGGTCTTCGCCACATCTTCAAACGTGAAAAGACCTTCTTCCTCAGCCATTACTGCATGAAACATGATCTGCAGCAAGAGATCTCCCAATTCTTCCTTCAGGTTATCTGCATCTCCTGTCTTCTTCAGTATGTTGATTCCGCTGATGACTTCTGAAGCTTCTTCAATACAGCTTGCTTTTAGGCTCTCATGAGTCTGTGCCTTGTCCCAGGGACAGCCATTCTCACTCCTAAGCTTCTCTACAATTGTTTTTAGTCTCTCAATTTCACTCATTTTTTCACTCCTCAGGCCAAATATTACTTACATCAAGTCTATTATCTGTAAGCCACGCATCTTCCACTGATATAAGCTTCGTTTGTCCTTCTTCATTTTCAAGCGTCACGGAAACTTTTGGCTTTTCTCCAGGTGCAAGCTCCTCACAGCCAAAGTCGCCATCAAATATCTGTTTTATCTTCCACATGAACAATTTCTATCTCAAAAATTCTTTTATCAACTTTTCATTTGATACCGGGGCATCTGCAAGGTCTTTTGGTATGGTCAGCTCAATCGAAACATGAGCTTTACTCTTTATTTCTGCGACCACTGTATACTTTTTTACTATTGCATTGGCATCCACCTTTGAATCCTCAAGAAGCGGTAGCACCACATAGTACAATTCATCCTCATCAAAAGAGATAGTGCCAAGCATCCTGCCAGTGACAATCTCTTCTACTACCGCCCTATCCTCACGAAGATATATGTTTAATGATTCCCCGCATTTTATCCTGGATTCACGGCTGCCTCCGAGTTCATCTTTAATGAAGCCGCTAAATGAATATACTTCCATGCTGCCATCTTCACGAATCTTCGTGCCGATCTTCCTGGCAGCGTCTGCTGGAAGGACATATTCCTGCATCATGAGATGAAAAATGTCTTTTACCTTATAAGGAGCAAGGGTAATATCATGGTCAGTAATAATTTCTTTGCAGGCCTCAAGAACGTTCTTTGCAAAAAGAGAAAATTCCCCATGTCGGGATCCCTTTCCCTGGTGGGATCAGAATCCGGATGATACATGATGAGGAGCTTTTTGTACTTTGTATTGATCTCCCCAATAATTCTCAGCAATATCGTAACAGCAATTGCCCCAGCCATACTCATCACCGTTCTTACGTTTACTGTATTCAAAATTCACAGGCACGACATAGGTCTGCATCTGAAGGCGGGTTATAACTGTCTCAAAGCCTTTATTGCCATCCTTTTTATAGTTAAGACTATCCTTGATGTCCCTTGTCAGCATTGCTCCGGCACCGGTGATGTAATCCACAACGCCTTTATCCTTGTATGAAGCAAGCCCATCCTCAAACCTGGCATCGAAATCATATCCATCACGGCGGTAATTACAGAAGTCCGGCCACAGTTTCACGCTTATAAATCCGGCTTTTTTCTCAAAGAACTTCCCATAAACCATCTCTTTTTTCTGCAAAACCTCGCCCTTCCAATCCCAGGCATCCCACTTAACTCTGCCGCTCCAGCGTCCCTGATACCATGCTTCAAATGAAATACTCTCTTCCAAAGAGAATCCTTCTATTCTCCCGGAAAAGAATGGCAGAAAGCCAATCTCATTTACCAGATCAACCAGATCACGCCTTGTCCTAATCTCTGTAATGATCATCAGGTCACTTCATTTGCCTTTGCTGTTGCCATTACCTTCTCCTCCATTTTCCCATTCAGTCCTGTATTCATTTACCTCAGTACAATAAACAGCTTTCAAGAACGGATAATGCTCTTCAGCCTGAACTATTCGAGAGCCTTTGCTCTTGTTACAGTTCTTACACAAGGACAGGAGATTCCGTTCATCATCCGTTCCGCCATGATACTTTGGTATATAGTGCTCTATCGTCACCTTACTATGCACAAGTGCTCTGCCGCATACAGCACATACTCCACCGGTTTTCTCAATTATGCTGCTCTTCACATGCAATTTCTGAACCTTTATCCCCCTCATGATTTCCCCATAAGTTCAACACTTTTTCATTTAGATTTTGAAAACAGCCGTTCCTTCACTTCGTTATCCTGACCGGCAGGAACCCAGCTGCAGTGAGGATTTATTCCGTATCTTTCTTTCAGTTATCCTATCTCCGCTGCAACTGCCTGGTATATCAGGTAATCCTCTTCGCTAAAGTTTACAATAGTAATCTCCATATCATAGGCAGAATTGGATTCAAGCCATTCTTTTACAGTTTTAAGCGCAATCTTAGCTGCGTCCTTCTTGGGATATCCATACACACCTGTAGATATTCCAGGAAAGGCAATACTGTGAAGATCATTGGCCTTAGCAACCTCAAGACTATTCCAGTAGCAATTGCGAAGATCCTCAGCATCAGATATACTTCCGCTATAAATCGGACCTACAGTATGGATCACATGCTTTGCAGGAAGATTGTAGCCTCTTGTTATCTTAGCCTCCCCGGTTCTGCATCCGTTCAGCGTTCTGCACTCTTCCAAGAGCTGTGGCCCCGCTGCACGATGAATTGCCCCGTCAACACCCCCACCTCCAAGCAGTGAGCTGTTTGCGGCGTTCACAATTGCATCCACCTTAAGTTTTGTTATATCTCCTGAATGATACTTTATTGAACTCATCTTCCCTCCATCTGAAATCATAGCCTTTTCTTCCTTTTAAGAAATATCAGGCAACCAAAACACAAAATTATCTGCACTACCGTAGAGCAAGGTGTTGCAAGTCCTATATGAAACAATGTAACCGGTGGCCATTTACTCATAAGGACTACTACCGGAATCCTTACAAGGAAAGCTCCAATAATCCCTTGCGCCATAACAAAGGTTGTTACTCCAATACCGTTGTAAAAACCAATAAAGCAGAAAAGGAAGCATGTGAACAGGCAGTCAATTGCATATGATTTAAGGTATTCTGCACCTGCCAGTACAACATCAGTATCTTTTGCAAATATTCCTGTAAGAAGATCTCCTCTAAAGAATGCAAGAACAAACATAGCAAAGCCGAAAGCAAAGGAGACTGCTATGGTTGACCTAAGTGCCTTCAGTGCTCTATCCATCTTGCCAGCACCCGCATTCTGTGCCACAAAAGCAGATATTGACTGCATAAATGCTGCAGGAACCAACATGATAAATCCGCATACCTTTTCCGCAACTCCAACACCGGCCGATGCCGTAACACCCAGTGTATTTACAATAGCCTGTACTACCAGGAATGAAAGGCCTACAAGAAAATCCTGAAGGGCTATAGGAGATCCAAGTCTAAGAACCTTCCCGATAATCTCAGCATCAAACCTGACCATCTTAAGATTGAACTCAAAAGCAAACTTCTGCTTTGAAATAAAGATAAGAGAAGCTGCTACACTAACAACCTGTGCTGATACTGTGGCTATTGCAGCACCTCTTGCCCCAAGTCCAAGTACTGCTATGAGCAAAAGATCTCCCACAATATTTACTACGCAGGCAATACCTACAGTAATAAGTGGCGTCTTCGAATCTCCCATGCTCCTGAATATCGCACCAATAAGGTTATAAGAAACAATCGCAATCATTCCGGCACCACAGATACGTATATAGCCTACAGTCTGACTAAAAGCTGCCTCCGGAGCCTGCATCACTGTTGCAATCTGAGGAGACAATACCGGGATCAATATCGACATGCATAATCCAATTGCCAGGAAAAGAGCTATGCTCGCTCCTATGATTTGTCCCCCAAATTTCAGCTTTCCCATACCAATCTGCTGTCCAAAATAGATAGTCGTTCCCATAGCAAGTGATGCTACAAGATTTCCTATTGTCAGCATTATCTGTGATCCTGTTGAAACCGCTGACACCTCTTCCGGAACAGAAAACTTGCCCACAACCATCAAGTCTACAGCGCCATACATCGCCTGTAAAAATAATGCGAACATTACCGGCAGCGCAAACCCCATAAGTGGTCCTATGATTTTTCCTTCTGTAAAATTCTTTTCATTAGTCATTGAAACCTAAACCATCCTATAAAAAACTTAACATTTTGTTTACATGCTTATTTTCAGTTATAGTACTTTCCCCTATGCTGCCTTACTTCAAGGCCCTCTTTCTTCAGATCTGAATCCAGGTAATCATAGCTTTCCGGATATATCTTCAAAAGATGCAATGGCTGAGGAAGTTTCTGCATAGCCTCGACAGGAATCTTCTTGAACTCAAGAACCTTGTTGCTTTCCGTCTACTCGTATATGCTTACTCATTTCATTCCCCAATCAGACTATATACAGCCTCTCCTTAAGCAGCGTATTCCGCTTCGTCACAGTAACATTCCGCACTGCATAAGAAAGAGCCTTCTTTGTTCCTACCATGACAAGGATCTTCTTAGCCCTTGTGATACCTGTGTAGATAAGGTTTCTCTGGAGCATTATGTAATGGTTCATAAGAACCGGCATGACAACAATGGGATATTCTGAACCCTGCGCCTTGTGGATTGTTGTAGCATATGCATGAACCAGTTCATCAAGTTCCGTGACATCATACTCCACGCTTCTGCCATCAAAGTTCACCACCAGAGTTCTGTCCGTATCATCTACTGATTCTATGATTCCTATATCTCCGTTAAAGACTTCTTTATCATAATTGTTCTTGATCTGCATGACTTTATCCTGCATGACCTTGATACTGTCATTACCATACTGCTTGAATATCTTGGCTGCATAAGAGGTGCTCACCTGATGTTCCTGCAAAAAGAGCATGATGTTCTTGATCTCTTTTTGCTTAAGCCAGGACTCCGCAATCATCTTGATACGCTTACTTCCGATGCCATCAACTTCCTGAAGACGCTCCACCTCAACTTCAATCACATCAAAAGTATCAGTTCCAAACTTCTGGACAATACGCTTGGCAAACTTAGGCCCCACGCCCTTTATAAGACCCGAACCAAGATATTTCTCCATCCCATAAATGGTGGCGGGAAGAGTCTCCTCCCAGTTCTCAGCTACAAACTGCTTGCCATACTTACCATCAACCTTCCAGTTGCCTTCAACAAGAAGAACCGAACCGACATTGGCATCCACGAGGTTACCTATCACAGGTACAAGATCATCATAGTCTTTTACCCTGCACTTCAACACAGAATATCCATTTCCCGGATTCTGATATGTAATTCGTTCTACTACACAACGTATTTTCTGCATCACTTACCAATCATAATTCTGTTGGATTATCATTAAGTCCTGTCGTACTACCATGCCATTCTTTTCTTAATCTTCTCAAACAGAGTGATATCTGCAGGAAGCCATTTGACCGAATCAATAGTCCCAGCATCAAGCCACTTGGCGTCCTCTGCCTCTTTAAGTACCAGATCTCCTGATATCAGGCTGCACCAATAACATCGCATGGACAGATGGAACTCCGGGTAATCATACTCAATGGTATCTATATATTCATCAACGCTAATCTCAGACTCAAGTTCCTCCCTGATTTCGCGAGCCAAAGCCTCTTCCGGACTCTCCCCGGCCTCTATTTTCCCTCCGGGAAATTCCCACCATCCCTTATAATTTCCATAACCACGCGCAGTAGCAAATACTCTTTTACCATCTGTTATCAGAGCTGCTACTACATTTATAGTTTTAATTGAACTTTTCATTTCAAATTCACCGCCATAAGTTATATGATTGCTCTCCCTATTATATGAAATAAAGCACCTCCATGCCATATAGACACAGAGGTACAATACGATACTATAAATTTCTCTTCCCGAGGCATTTATGATTCTATTTCCGGCTCGATGAACCCAGCATTGTCTGGCTTCACCGGCTGCCGAAGCTGGTAGTGGATTCCATTTTCCTCCAGCTGACCCAGAAAGCTCTTTATGACAATATCTTCCCTGAAAGTCTGATGTACCGAAAGGAAGATTTTCCCATTGATGGCAGCAATCTCTGTCACTAGCGGATTGGCAGATGGAACATGTGTCCAGAATTCCAGAATGTAGGGACTAAGCGCTGCAAACTTCCATTGGCCAACATAACTTACCATATAAGTAAAGGCGGTAACTCCTCCACTCATCATCTGTCCGAAAGCTCGTTTTTTTGCCTCCAACGTCGGTAATTTCTGCAGAATCGATCGTACATAGCTTGCAACCCCAATCAACTGGCCGCAGACTTTGTCCGCATCACTTTGAATAAATGTCGTACCTCGATGAACCGTACATTGTGTTTCAAAAGGCATGGACTTCACGCGATCTGTGTATGGAAAAGCAACGCCAGAAAGACAGTTGTGGTGCGTTTTTTCCGCGTGAAGCATAGGTCTTGCATTGACCGAATATCGACTCATAATAATCTTCTCACGTTCCGGATATAATGCGTCAATAGCTCTGGCAAACAGGATGGAAATCATAGTGCCCGGACTTGCGTCATTGGCTGAGCTAAAGGAGACAAATGCCGCTTCTGGTATCTCAATATCCCAAATCTGCGTTGAAGACTGTGTCAGTCCCGCATCTGAAGCCAAAGAGAACACCGGCACAGTCGTAGGTGCTTGTCTGCCCTAGAGATCAATTGAGGGCAGATGTTCCATTGGGTCAATTGTCTCTTCCGGCAGGATAGAGTCTTCAAGAGTGCGGATTCCCGTATGATCCGTTACACCGTAACGTTTTTCGCAGTAATAATACAACAGCGTAGCCAACACCATATACATGCCGAAACCATCAGTTATCCCATGATAGAAATCCAAGCAGATCCAATCCTCGTAATAGCAGACACACCAGACATGAAAATTGGTCTCTTCCGTATTCAGGCTGATACTGCTGTCTGTATGAAGAACGGAAATGGGAGCAGGATTTTCCTCATAGTAGAAATTTTCATTATCCTTTTTCATCCGCACGCAGAGATATGGATACCTCTGCCTGGTCTTGTCAACAGCTCCCTTCAGAATCTCATCGTCGATTTTATCCCGCAATCTGAGCTTCAAACGAACAGTATAATCCAAATTAATGCCAAAAGCCCCCATTACTGTTATGGCATCTCCTAAGGTTACAGTATACATATATTCATCTCCTTTCTCTCCTCTGTCCTTTGCCTGCCATTTGGACAAGTTCATAATACTTTTTTACATAGTTGCATGGGCTATTTTACTTCAGTCATGAAACCGGAATACAATCGCCTCAACAACTTGAACATAGGAGCCTCACGCAGCCTATATCATCTGCTACATCTTTCAATTCATCTCTAAGTGCCAAGGCACACCCTTCTTCGCGAATAAAGAATCTACTATCGGACTCTCGAAAGAAATTCTCTGTATTCATCCATTATCCATGTAAATCGATAACCGTCTGGTGCTTACGCTTTTCCTTTATGTAAGCAGCACGTCCATCAGATTCTTTCTTCCTGATTTCTTCACGTTGGATCTTGTTGCCAACATGCTCCGGATACTTTCCCAGGGCCACTTCTACTGTCTTAGCAATCTCGCTAACACGAACTGTCTTTTTAGCTTTTCTATGAGCCTCTCGAATTCCAACAGCTATCCCAGTCAGCTTACCGTTACTTGCAAACGTCTCTTTTCTAAATACTTGCAATTAAATAAATCATATCTTGATGCCAAATCACCGCATAATAAAGCTTTTAATAAACTTGAATTTCGTAGTATTGAATTTCAAAGTCCACTTAAAGTCTACTCAAAGTCTACTTTACGATCCAGCGTCCGTCTCTTTTCGAGCCT